>DASQAX010000239.1:0-9566 GCA_035635535.1 Vicinamibacterales bacterium
AGTGACGGGTCCCACCGCGACCCGGTGCACCTGCGGCACACCTCAGGGTCTGTTTAGCGCTGCTGCCTTCCGGCCCTGACGCGGTTCGCAGGCTGAAGTTGCACAGGGTCCCGGGCCGCGGCGCGACCCGCCAACCGTGTAGGGCGTCCCTTTACGGGACGCCAAAAGTCCAGTTTATCACCTCAGCATTCGCCGAGGAGCTGCCGCGCGACGCGTTCGTACAGCTCGACCGCCTGCTTCAACTCGTCGATCGACACGTGTTCGTCGTCGGTATGCGCGACGTGTATCGATCCGGGACCGAGCAGCAGCGGCGTGCCCCACCGCGTCAGCAGCGGAACGTCCGTCGTGTACGGGAAGACCGCGGTTTCAAACCCCGGCAGCGTGTGCAGCCTCACGGCTGGCATGTCGAGCACCGGCTCGATCGTGACGAGCTGCTCGATGACGTGCAGCGCCTCGCGTACGGGTGCGCTCTCGCCGACGATGCGGAACAGCAGCTCGGCGGACGCGTGCGGCGACACGACGTTCGGCGCGACGCCCCCTTCGATGAGACCGACCGTGTAATGCGTCCGCCCGAGCAGCGCATCCTCGGGCAGCGCCACGCCGCGAAGCACCATCAGCGCGTCGAGCAGCTTGTCGATGGCCGACTCGCCGAGCTCGGGGAACGACGAATGCGCGGCGCGTCCACGGGCGCGAAGCCGCACGCGGAGCACGCCGCGCGTCGCCAGCCCCAGGCGATTGTCCGTCGGCTCGCCGTTGATGAGGAATTCGACGCCGTCGGGCGCGTGATCGTTGGCGACGCGCGCGCCGTCGCTGCCGCGCTCCTCGCCGGCGACAAACAGCATCCCCACCCGCGACTCGCCGCTCGCGCGCAGATGCTCGACCGCCATGACCTGCGCCGCGAGAATCCCCTTCGCATCGCACGAGCCGCGGCCGAACAGCATCCCGCGCTCCTGCCGGAACGGCATGTACGGCGGAACGCAGTCGAAGTGCGTCGAGAAGACGACTCGAGGCGCGGCGTCGAGATGCGCGAAGACGTTGAAGCGGCCGTCGGCGATCGGCTGCTCGGTGACGCGATAGTCGCGATCGAGCAGAAACGCAGACAGCCACTCCGCGATGTCCTGCTCGCGCCCCGTCGTCGAATCGATGTCGACGAGCGCGCGCGTGAGGCTCTCGACGTCGCCCGGAGCCGCGTCCCGGACGGTGGTGGCTATCGCAGCCATCGTTCGAGCTCGGTGCGGGCGTCTGTCCGCTCGTCACGATACTTGACGATGACCGGCGTCGCGAGCGAGAGGCCCCACTCCTTCCCCGCGCCAACCGTGACCGCGCGCGAGCCCGGCACGACGACGGCGCCTTCGGGCACGATGAGCGGCTGCCCCGTTTCCGGTTTGATGATGCGGCCGTTCGGCAGGTCGTAAATGGGCGTCGAGCCCGTGATGATCGTTCCCGATGCGAGGACGGCCCGCCGCCGGAGGATGGCGCCTTCGTACACGCCGCAGTTGCCGCCGACCATCACCTCGTCTTCGACGATCACGGGGACCGCGCCCACCGGCTCCAGCACGCCGCCGATCTGCGCGGCGGCGCTCAGGTGGACCTTCCTGCCGATCTGCGCGCACGAGCCGACGAGCGCGTGCGAGTCGACGAGCGTCCCCTCGCCGACGTAGGCGCCGACGTTGATGTACATCGGCGGCATGCAGATGACGCCGGGCGCGAGATACGCGCCTTCGCGGATGGCGGACCCACCGGGCACGACGCGGACGCCGCTCGCCGGATCGATCCGCTTCATCGGCAGCGTGTCCTTGTCGAAGAAGGACCAGCGCCCCTTCGCGATGCCCATGTCCACGACGTCGCCGAAGCGAAACCCGAGCAGGATGCCCTGCTTCACCCAGACGTTGACGCGCCAGCCGGTCGGAGACGACGCGTCCGGCTCCGCCGAGCGCACCGTGCCGAGCGAGAGCTCGTCGCGCAGGCGCAGGAAGGCGTCGCGCGCTTCGTCGCGCGGCGCGTTGGAGCCCTGTTCGAACAGGCGGGTAATGCGCTCGGCGAGGGTGCTCATGAACCCGTGGGGCGAGCCTTCACGGCTCGCCTCATACACGCGCCGCCGCTCCAAGCATCTTGAGGTTCTGCAGCACGCGCATCACCTTCTCGCGCGCGGCCGGGCTCGGCGGGACCATCGGCAGCCGGTAGTGCTCCTCGAGCAGCCCCATCGCCGCCATCGCCGCCTTCACCGGAATCGGGTTGGACTCGACGAAGTTCACCTGGCAGAGCGGCAGCAGCCACGTGTGCAGGCGGCGCGCCGCCGCATAGTCGTCGTTCTCGGCCAGCTCCACGATGTGCGCCATCTCCGACGGCGCCACGTTCGACGCCACCGAGATGACGCCGCGGCCGCCCACCGCCATCGCTGCCACCGTCAGCGGGTCGTCGCCGCTGAGCAGGATGAACTCGCCCGGGGCCGCCGCGAAGATCTCGCACATCTGGACGACATTGCCGGAGGCTTCCTTCACGCCGACGATGTTGGGGATCGCCGAGAGCCGGACGATCGTCGGGACGTCGATGTTGACGCCCGTGCGCCCCGGCACGTTGTAGACGACGATCGGCAGCCGCGTCGAGTCGGCAATCGCCTTGTAATGCTGGTAGAGGCCTTCCGGCGTCGGCTTGTTGTAGTACGGCGTGACCGAGAGGATGCCGTCGGCGCCGACCTTCTCGATGTCGCGCACGAGCGCGATGGTCTCGCGCGTGTCGTACCCGCCGGCGCCCGCGAGGACCGGCACGCGCCCGCCGGCTTCCTCGACGACGAGCTCGATCACGCGAAGCTTCTCGCCGTGCGACAGCGTCGGCGCCTCGCCGGTGGTCCCGACCGGCGACAGGAAGTGAACGCCGCCGTCGATCTGGCGCCGCGCCAGGCGGCGCACCGCCGGCTCGTCGATCGAGCCGTCTTTTCTGAACGGCGTGACCAACGCCGTTCCCACGCCGGTGAAGGGAGTTCTCATCGCAGTACGTCCATCATGGAAAACCACCCGCGCCTGCCCTGAATCCACTGTGCCGCCAGCAGCGCGCCCGACGCGAAGCCGCGGCGGTCGCGTGCCGTGTGCGTCAGCTCGATCGTATCCGACGGCGCGTCGAATCCAATGGCATGGGTCCCCGGAATGGCGCCGGCGCGCGTCGACGAGATGTCGATGGGCCGATCGTAACCGGCCGCCGTCATCGCGTCACGCAGAAGCAGCGCGGTGCCCGACGGCGCGTCGCGCTTGGTCGCATGATGCGCCTCGTGAATCCACGCGCCGTACTGCGGGTGCTGCCGCATCCGCTTCGTGGCGTCGGCCACCAGCATTTCGAAGAGATTGACGCCGATCGAGAAGTTCGCGGACGCGACGACGCCGAGACCGGCCTGCTCGGCCTGCTGCCGGAAGCCGGGGGCGAGGTCGGCCCAGCCGGTGGTCCCGATCACGGCCGGGAGCTGTCGTTCGACGTAGTGCGCAAAGTTCGCCTTCAGCGCGCCCGCCGTCGAGAAGTCGATCGCCACGTCCGCGGGCGACGACCAGTCGCCGGTGCCGACGTCGATGCGCGAGGCAATCTCCATCCCCTGCGCCACCGCGAGCTGCTCGACCAGCTGACCCATCTTCCCGTAACCGACGAGGAGGACCTTCATTCGCGGCGCTCCCGGTCAAGGGCACGAAGATCGGGAGCCACGAAGGGCACGAAGAGCACAAAGTTCAAGTGCACGAAGTTGACGAATCCGTGGCCGCTCGACGGGTCGGCCTGCGCGCAGGCCGGCCGCGTGTGGAACGGGATCGCAACGGCATGAACCCGGACAATCGACCGTCGGTTCATGCCTTGCGATCGCGTTCCACACGCCGCCGCCTCCGGCGGCGCGTCGAGCGGCCTCATCGTCTTTGTGCTCTTGACCTTCGTGTCCTTCGTGCCCTTTGTGGCTATCACGTCTTTGTGCTCTTGTCCGATCATCGCCTACCCGAAGAACTCCTCGTGCAGCCGGTTCATCGCGTGCTGCAGGTCCGCCTGCCGAAGGATGACGGTGATGTTCCGGCGCGAGGCGGCCTGCGAAATCATCCGCAGCGGCACCTCCTCGAGGACTCCGACCGCCCGGGCGGCGATCGCCGGCTCGTTCCGCAGCCGATCGCCCACCGCGCAGAGGAGTGCCATCTCGTGTTCCACCGACACCTGCGAGAACTCCGACAACGCCTCGACGATCGCCTCGAGGTGCCGGCGGTCGTCCACCGTCACCGACACGGTCACTTCGGAGGTCGTGACGACGTCGACGGCGGTGGTGTAGCGCTCGAACACCTCGAAGACCCTGCGGAGGAAACCATACGCCATCAGCATGCGGCTCGACGTGATGTCCACCACCGTCACGTCGCGCTTGCACGCGAGCGCCGTCAGCGGGGTCGAGCCGGGCGGCGGTTCCGCGGTGATGATCGTCCCGGCGCCGTCGGCCTTGCGCGAGTTGAGGATGCGGACCGGAATGTTCCGCTCCACCGCGGGCAGAATCGTGCTCGGGTGCAGCACCTTGGCGCCGAAGTACGCGAGCTCGGCCGCCTCGGCAAACGACAGCTGCGGCACGAGGCGCGGCGTGGCAATCACGCGCGGGTCGGCGGTGAGCATCCCGTCCACGTCGGTCCAGATCTGGATTTCGCGCGCGCCAATGCCGGCGCCGACGATCGCCGCCGAGTAGTCGGACCCGCCGCGCCCGAGCGTGGTGGTGTGCCCGTCGACGGTCGAGCCGACGAAGCCGCCGAGCACCGGCACGCGCCCCGCGTCGATCGCCGCGAGCACCGAGGACTTCAGCGCCGCCCCGGTTTCAGCGGCCAGCGGCACGGCGCGCGTGTGATCGCCGTTGGTAATGACGGCGCGGCGGGCGTCGACCCATTCGGCGGGAATGCCCGCCTCGTGCAGCGCGGCGGCGACGATGCGCGAGCTGAGAAGCTCGCCGGCGGCGGCGACGACGTCGAGGCTGCGCGCGGACACTTCGCGGATCACGCTCAGCGCGCGGGCGAGCGCGACGAGGTCGTCGAACTGACCGATGATCTGCGTGCCGAGCGCACCCTTCGTCTCGTTCGACGCCAACGCGGCCGCCACCGTCAGATGGCGTTCGCGGAGCTGCTCGATGCGAGAGAGCGCGTCGTCCAGGCGGCCACCCCCGGCCGCGGCGGCGATGCCCAGCAGCGAATCGGTGACGCCGCTCATCGCCGACACCACGACCGCGGGACCCCGGCCGTCGCGCGACCGCGCCTGGCGAACGATATTGATCAGTCGTTGAATCGCGTCAGGGTCGGCGACAGAGGTACCGCCGAACTTCTGGACAACCACAAACAGCAGATTCTATACGGAAAGGCTGGGGTTGACCCCAACGCGGCGGGGTGACTTACCGATCAGGAGGATGACGATCGTGTCCGACGATCCTGTCGTTGCGCCGCGAGTTGTTGACGATCTCGTGGTGGCGGCGACGGAGCTCGTGTGCTTCCTCGCGTTCGCGGTCGAACGCCGCGATGGTTTCCTCGTGTTCGTACGAAAGCGGCTTCCTTCTTTCAGACATCGTGCGCGCTGTCCCGACCTCGACATGCCCTCCTGGAGACTCAAACTGCAAGCGATACGCCAGCGTGCGTAATTTCTACTTCCCGGTACGCTCGAGCTCGCCTTCGCATGACCGCGCGAAAGGTTCTGTTTGGCGGGCGCCCCGGCGGATGACCTGCGAAGGCGACACCGGCGGCACTTCACTTGGACTGACACCGCCCAGAGCTGAGGTGATGATGCCGCCAGTTGTGTTGATCATCGAATCGAGGAAGGAAGTGGCCGCGGCGCTCGAGGCCGCCATCGAAGCAGCGAACTTCACACCGATTACGGTGCCGCACCTCGAACGCCTGTCCGATATCCCGCACCCGATCGCGGCGATCGTCGTGCGAGTGGCATTCGAAGGCGTGGGCGAACCAGCACATGCGGCCATCGCGAAGCTGCCGCGGAACCACCCGCCGGTCGTCGCGATCGCCTGGGAAGAGAACGAGCTCGCCGAAGCGCGCCGCCTGAAATGCGAGGTCGTGCTGCACGCGCCGCACGACATCACCCGTCTCCGTGAAACGCTGACGAAGCTGGTGGGGACCTAACGCTTCCGCGCGCGCGCCGTCCGGCCCCGGCGCTTGCGCGCGGCGGAGAGGTGCTGCTGCTGGCCCGCGCGCTGCTCGCCGAGTTGCCGCATCACCTCTTTCCGGAGGCGCGCGGCTTCGGCGAGCACGTCGTTCAACCGATCGAGCACCTGTTTCAGCTGTTCCGAGCTGATTGGGCCGTCGTCAGCCATGGGGCCCGGACAGATTACCGGTGGAAACGCCGAAGCGTAAAGCTCTGCCACCGGCCCCTGCCACTGCCCCCTGATAGACTGATCCGCATCATGAACGTGGGAGTCATCGGGTGGCGCGGGATGGTGGGGTCGGTCCTCGTGCAGCGGATGCGCGAGGAGCACGACTTCGATGCGATCGAACCGGTGTTCTTCTCGACCTCGCAGGCCGGAGCAGCCGCGCCCGCGATCGGCAAGCGCGTCCCCCCCGTCAAGCACGCGAAAGAGCTGTCCGAGCTCACGGCCATGGACGTCCTGATCTCCTGTCAGGGCGGCGACTACACGACCGAGATCTATCCGAAGCTCCGCGAGGCCGGCTGGCAGGGCTACTGGATCGACGCCGCCTCGACGCTGCGGATGAAAGACGACGCGGTGATCGTCCTCGACCCGGTGAACCGCGACGTCATCGATCGCGCGCTCGAGCGCGGCATCAGGAACTACATCGGCGGCAACTGCACGGTCAGCCTGATGCTGATGGCGATGACCGGCTTGTTCCGCGCCGGGCTCGTCGAGTGGATGACGGTGATGACCTACCAGGCGGCGTCGGGCGCGGGCGCGCAGCACATGCGGGAGCTCGTCGCGCAGATGGGACGCGTGCACGCCCCCGCGCGGACGCTGCTCGAGGATCCCGGCTCCGCCATCCTCGACATCGATCGCGCCGTCGCCGAGACGCTGCGCGGCGGCGATTTCCCGACCGCGCAGTTCGGCCATCCGCTCGCCGGCAGCCTTCTGCCGTGGATCGACAAGGACCTCGGCAACGGCCAGAGCCGCGAAGAGTGGAAGGGGTTCGCCGAGACGAACAGGATTCTCGGGCGCAGCAAGGAGCCGATTCCCGTGGACGGCATCTGCGTGCGGGTCGGCGCGATGCGCTGCCATAGCCAGGGGCTGACGATCAAGCTGCGGCGCGACGTGCCGCTCGCCGAGATCGAGGCGATGCTGGGCGCCGCGCACGAATGGGTACACGTCGTCCCGAACGACAAGGACGCGTCGCTGCGCGAGCTGACCCCGGCGGCCGTCACCGGCACGCTGCGGGTGCCCGTCGGCCGGCTGCGGAAGCTCGCGATGGGCGGGGAATATCTCGGCGCGTTTACCGTCGGCGATCAGCTCCTGTGGGGCGCCGCCGAACCGCTCCGCCGCATGCTGCGCATTCTCCAGAGCGCGCACGTGTCCACCGCCACCGCTCCGGCGGCGGCCGCGGCGTCGCATCACTGACCGCACTCAGCTCAGTGACGGTAGCGGACGGCGAGCGCGTCGAACGCGCTGCCGAGCGCGCTCGCGACGTCGTCGAAATCGAACGGCTTCACCAGGTACGCGGCGACGCGCGGCGAGAGCGTGACGGACGGGTCCATTCTCGTCAGCCCCGTCGCGATGACGACCGCGGTCTCCGGAAAGTGATGCCGCAGCTGGTCGATCAACCAGATGCCGTCCTTGCCCGGCATGACGATGTCGCAGAAGGCCACATCCGCCGGGTGCGTGCGCATCAGCGTGAGCGCCGCGTGGGCGCTCTGCGCGGTCGCCACGTCAAAACCGAGGTGGCCGATCCATTCGGCGAGCAGCGTACACGTCGCCTCGTCGTCGTCGACCACGAGCACCGTGCGACGGACCGCCGTGTCCTCCGTGGACATGATGCGCTGCGGTTCCATGCGGGTCGCACAGGCAACACCAGGACCATCGGCCCACGGTTGAGTCAAAGTGGTGACGAAACAAGTCGTTGCGGTGAGCCAGGACGGGACAGGCGGACGGCGATCGGCGAAATGCCGTTACAACTCCGATCGCCGTTTTGCAGAACTGTTATTTGGCGGCCCCGGGCGTCATCGAGCACTTGCGATAGGCCGCCGCGCCGGCGGGTGACGCGAGGTAGCCGAGAAGCGCCTTCGCGCCGAGCGGCGCCGTCGCGTGCGACGAGATGAAGGCGACGAGCGCGGTCGGCGTGGAGATGTCGCGCGGCAGCGTCCCGACGACGTCGACGCCCGGATCGTCGACCTCGCTCGAGAAGGTGATCGCGTAGTCGATGTCGCCGCGCGTCAGCAGCTGCAGCAGGCTGACGCCCTGCACGCGCTTCACCTTCGGCTTCATCTCGTCGTAGATGCCGAGCTTCCGCTGCGTGTCGTCGAAGCTGACGCCCGCGGCGCCGCCGAGGCCATTGTTGCCGTCAGGATAGGAAATCGCCTTCGCCGCGAGGAGCATGCGCTTGACCGCGTCGGCGCTGGAGATGTCCGGCTTCGCCTGTCCCTTTTTCACCACGACGACGATCGGCACCGTCGCCAGCGGCGTCTGCGTGCTGAGGAACACGTTGCCCGACGCGATCACGTCGTCGAGCGGCGGCTGCACGACCGGCACGTCGAACGGCGCGCCCTGTACCACCTGGCGGTGCGTCGCGCCTCCCGCGCCGATGGTGGCCTTGAGCACGTGACCCGTCTTCCGCTCGAAGTCGGGCTTCATCAGGTCGATCGGGCAGCGCATGCCGCCCGGGGCGACCAGCGTTACTTCTTCCGCGCGGGCGGCCTGCGGGCCGCAGACGAGGATGGCCAGGGCCGCCGACCAAATCAGTTTCTTCATGGGGGTGAGTGTATCTTGATCTCGGACCGGGCTGTCACTAAGCTCCAATATTCACGTTCCACGCTCCAGATACAGGGGATTTGAGCCCATGACCACAGTCCAGGAACCCGTGAAGCGGAAACACAAGGTCGCCATCATGAACGCCGTGCACGACCTGCCGGTGCTGGTCGCGCGCGACCGGGGGTTTTTCAGGGACGAGGGGCTCGACATCGAGTTCGTCACGACCCCCGGCATGGCCCAGGTGACGACGTCGCACACGGTGAAGTTCGACTCGGTCTTCGACCGTCCGCTCGACGCCGCGTACAACGACGGCGGCATCGATCAGTACCGGATGTGCGAGTGGGGCATCATGAAGCGCGCGGTCGAGGCGAACTGCGAAGGGCGGCGCGGCCGGAAAATCGTCGCGCTCGGCGCCTCGATGTCGACCTTCGCCATCGTGACCACGCGCGACTCCGGCATCTATGCTCCCGAGATGCTCAAGGACAAGGAGATCGCGGTGACGCCGAACAACGGCTCGCACTTCACCACGTTGAAGATGATGGAAGGCTTCCTCGCGCAGGAGCACGTCAAGACGACCAACGTGGGGACGATGGTGAAACGGCTGGAGGCGCTGCGCGAGGGGCGCGTCGCGGCCGTGAGCCTGATGGAGCCGTGGATCAGCGTCGCG
>DASQAX010000240.1:0-11175 GCA_035635535.1 Vicinamibacterales bacterium
CCCACAGCTTGGCCTGCGTCGTCGACGAGACGCTGGTCGTGCCGACGTTGAAGGTGGCCGTCGTGGCGCCACCGGGCACCGTCACCGTCGGTGGCACCGTCGCCGGAGACACCGAGGAGAGCTGCACCGTCGCGCCTCCTGAAGGCGCCGGCGCGTTCAATGTCACGGTTCCCGTTGACGAGGTGCCCGCCACGACCGTGCTCGGGCTGAGCGCGAGAGACGTCACCCAGACGTTGACGGAGGGGTTCACCGTCACGCCCGCGGTGACGCGCGATGGACCATAGGTCGCGCTGATCGTTACCGGCGTGACGGCATCGACAGACAGCGCGTTGAAGGCGAAGATGCCGCTGGTCGATCCAGCCGACACCGTGACGTTGGGAGGAAGCGTAATCGCCGGGTTGTTGGTGGAGAGATCGACGAGGACGTGGCCTGGAGGCGCCGCCGCGGTGAGGTTGACGAACCCGACGCCGCCCTGGCCTCCCGTCAGCGTGCTCACGTTCACCGTCATCGACGCGAGCGAGGCAGCCGTCCCGCTGATCGTCAGCGGAGCACGGAGCACGGTGTCGTCGTACGCGGCAACGACATCGAGCGTCGTTGTTGCCGGTACGTTGTGAACGAGCATGCTGAACGTCGCGGTGGTGCTGCCGACCGGCACGGCGACCAGTGGCGACATCCCGACCGCCGGGTTCGTGCTCCTGAGCGTCACAATCGCATCGCCGGTCGCCGGGAACGGCGACGGAGGAATCGGGCCGCTGAACGTGACCGTTCCGGTCACGGTGTTGCCGCCGCTGGCGGTCGCCGTGCTGAGCGTGAACGAGGTGAGCCTCGGGCCGCCCGCCTTCAGCGCGAGACGCCGCGCGGCAAACTGGCCGCCGGTCGCCTCAATCATGACGTCGATCGAAAACGGCACCGGTGCCGTCGCGATCGGGAACGTCGCCGACGTCGCGCCGGCTGGGACGGTGACGCTCGCGGGAACCGACGCGTATTGCGGGTGGCTGCTGCGCAGCGGCACCACGACACCGCCGGCAGTCGCCGGCCCCGTCAGCGTTACGGTACCGGTCGCCGGGTGACCGGACGACACCGCGAACGGATCGATCATCAGCGACGCCGCGCGCGGTCCACTCGGAATGCCGACCGTGATCGATCCCTTTGCGCCGACCGCGTTCGTGGTCGCGTAGATTGCAGCGGGCGTCGACTCGTTCACCGGCGTCGTGGCGATCGAAAAGTTCGCGCTGATCGCTCCTGCAGGTATCGAGACCGTTGTGGGCACGGTCACGGGCGACACCGTCTTCAAGTAGCCGCGAGGATCCTTCGTCGACAGGATGGCCTGGAAGCCGCCCGGAGGCGCCGGATCGGTCAGATGGAGCACACCCTGCGCGGACCCGCCGCCGGTGACGGTCGTCGGATAGGTCTGCACGAAGTTGATCACTGGCGGCGCACCGGAGACGCCAAGCGTGAACGTGCTCGCCGGCGAAAAGTCGCTCAGGTTGCCCGCGCGATCCGCCGTGCGGACGCGCCAGAACCAGGGCGTGTTGATGCCAAGCGACTCCAGGATCAGCTCGGTCGAGTTCGTCGAGCCCTTCGGCGTCGTAAAGTTCGGCGGAAAGTCCGGCTTGTTGGAAATCTCGTAGACATAGCTTTCGACGCCGGAGGGATCGGGCACATCGGACCATCGCAGGCGAACGACGCCGCCGAATCCGCCCGTCGTCGAACCGCTGGCGGGACTGAGCAGCGTCGGCGCGCTCGCCGTGATGTCGCCGCTCGCATCGGCCGAGAGCGTCAGCTTCGCGACGAACGGATTGACGCCGTCGTGCACCTCGTCGGTCGTTCGCAGCACCGCGCCGGCCGTCGTCCCGAAATCGCCGCTCCCCGTCGTGCCGGCCATCGCAATCGTGTTGTTGCCGAGATAGGCGACCTTCGCGCCGATCGTGAGCACCGCCTCGCAGTCTTCGTAGCTCCCGCCGAGATAGCTCGAGTAGAGCAACTGATCGCCGTTCGGGCTCAGTTTCCAGACGAAGCAGTCGTGAGAATCGGTGCCGACGCCGCCCTGCGTCCGATCGACCGCTCCACGCGTCGTCTGCAGATCGTAGGAACGCGTGCCGCCCACCACGATGGCGGCGCCCGTCTCGTCAACGGCCACGTCGCTGAGGAAGTCCTCCCAGTTGCCGCCGGCAAATGTCGACCACACCAGCGACGCGGGCCCGGTCGCCGGGAATCGAAACCTGGCGACGAAGCCGGTCTTGTTGTGCGGGAACAGCTGCGTCGGAGCCGGTTGCGGCGTCAGCCTGGGCTTGAACACGCCGGCAGTCGTCGGAAAGAACGGGCCCGTGAACGAGTCGTACCAGGCCCACCCGGCCACCGTCACCAGCTGCGGGTTCGTCGGGTCGAGGGCGACGGCTTCGATTACATCCTGGTTCACGCCGCCGAGGAACGTGGCGTACTTGAGATCCGCGGTTCCTGCACCATCGAGCTTGAAGCGAGCGAGGTAGCCATCCTCACTGCCGTTCCAGGTGGAGTCGAACGCGTCGCTCGTCAACGGAATGTCGCGGCCGGTCGCTGACGAAGTCGTGACACCCGCGATAGTAAGAAAGCCCTGGGGATCGATGACGGAGTCGAGGACGGTTTCGTACGTCTGGCCGCCGTAATAGGTTCCGTACGTGAGCTGCGTTCCATCGGCGCTGAGCCGCGCGATGAACGCGTCGAGCGGGTAGGCCGTGTTGTCGCCGGCCGGCGGAGTGTTGAAGATCCGATCGTACGCGCCGACCGTCGTCGGAAAGTCCGTGGAGTTGGTCGTCCCGGTGACGATGACCTGGCCTGCGCTGTCGATGACGACATCGCCGGCGCCGTCGTTGCCGCTGCCACCGAGGTAGGTCGAGAAGACCAGGCCACCGGTTGCGTTGAGGCGCATGGCGAAGCCGTCACCCTCCGACTGGCCGGTATGGATAGACGCCAGCGCCGTCTGATAGGCACCCGGTGTCACGGGAAAATCCAGGTCGACGGTCGTGCCCACCAGCGTCACGCCGCCGCTCGCGTCCGCGGCCATGCCGCCGGCGTACGTCTGGTTCTGCAGTCCGTTGATGAACGTGACGAAGTCGTAGCGGGCACCCGAGGCGTCGAGCCGCGCCACGAACGCCTTGTACCGGGCGGTTTGCGGCGACGTCGAAGCGTCGGCGAAATCCGGCGAATTCGTGTTCCCGGAGACGAAGAGATCGCCGGATCCGTCGCGCGCCGCCTCGATGCCGGCCAGTTGCTCGGTGCTGGTGCCGCCGGTCAACGTCGACCACACGAGCCCCGGATCGATCACGAGCGGCAGCGACGCGTCACGCTCGGGGACGTCGAAACCGTACCGCTGCGCATCGATGATTCGGAAGGTGCTCGTGACGGGATGCGTCGTACCGTCGCGGCGCGTTTCGAACGTCGCGGGCCGCGTCTGTTTCAACGGGCCGGCCGCCGTGCGTACCACCAGTCCGCCATCGCCGGCCATCTCGAGCGCGCTCGCGCCATCGACGCGGACGACGACGCGCCAGAGGTCGGCGCCGGGCTGCAGCAGCAGGTCGTACTCGAGCGTGTCCTTCCGATCGTGGAGGCGGACGCTCACGCCGTCGTACACCTGGCGGTACAGCACGCTGCTGAACCCGGGCACGTCCGTTCGCCACGCGGATCGATCGTTGCCGCTGAAGAAGTTGTAGAGGGTCGGCCGGCGGTCCTCGCCGACGAGGTTCGCCTGCGGCGATGCGCCCTCGAAGGTCAGCGTGATGGCGGCCGGGTCCGCGGTTCCGAGCCGCAGCCGGATGGCGTGCGGTTCGAGCGCCACCGCGAAGCCGCCGCGACGGGACGCGAACCTCTCAGGTCCGCTCCACTGCCCGCGGTTCTCGATGAAATCCGATGGGAGACTCGCGGCGACTGCCGCGGCGTGATTGGTGTGACCGGGTCCTTGTGGCGAGCTCGATTGAACCGCCGTCGACAGGACAACGCTGGCGATTCCCAGGACGAGCAGGCATGCCGCGGGGCGCAGCAGCTGATGCATCGGTACTCCTCCACAGTCGTCGTGCGCGCGCACGCGAGGAATGGGAGGAGGACCGGGCGCCAGAGGCAATCGTACTGCCGCGCGTCAGCATCATTGTTGTGAATTTTTTGCCAGCTGAGCAGCGGGCGATCGGATCCGATCGCGGCTATTCAGCCGTGGAGCGTGGCGCCGTCTCGAGTCGCGAGAACTCGAGACGCGCATCCTTGAGCGGCTGGATGTCGGCGTCGGCACCGTTCCACAGCGTGAAGAACGTCTCGTACGATTTCCGGGCGGACTCCATATCCCTGCTCATCGCCGCGGCGCGCGCGTGGCCGAGGTACGCGAGCGGATAGAGCAGCGTGATGGGCACCTCGCCGCGATGATCGAGGATGCTGCGGAACTCGGTGGCGGCGGCCTCGCCGTCCTTCAGCTCCAGGTACGCCTGCCCTCGCAGATACGCGGGCCAGAACTCCGCCGACGGCGCGTGATCGTACCGCCTGACCGGCTCGAGGAGCGCGCGCACACGCGCCGGATCGCGCTGCGCCAGCGCGAGCGCCGCGGCAGTCACCGGTACCGCCACGCCGTTGGTGAACGTCGCTTCCGGGAAACGCGCCGCCACGTCGCTCGTCAGCGACAGCGCCTGCCGCCCGTCGCCGCACAGCGCGAGCGCGCGGCTGGCGCGCGTCACGGTCGTGCTGTCACGTCCGAGCGCGAGACCCGCGGATATCTCGCGCCGCGCCTCGTCGCACTGCCCGACGACGGCATGCGTCTCTGCATCCTCCATCGTCAGCTGGGCGGCGACCTCGGGGAACTTGCCCTGCAGCGACAACTGGATGCCGCGCCCGAACTGATCGTGCGCCATCGCGACACGACCCGAGAACGCCGACGTCCGGGCCTGCCATCCGAACGCCGCGTTGTTCTCGGCGACGCCAAGCGACGCATCCAGCTCGCGCGCCATCGTCGTCGCGTCGCCCTGGACGAACGCGAGGAAGTAGGAGAGCCGGCGCGCGCCGTTGAACGCGAGATTGCGGTCGGCCGCCTGCCGGAGCACCGCGCGCGCCTCGCCGTATCGATCGGTCGCCAGCAGCCCGGCCGCCAGGTTGCCGTAGGCCGGGATGAATTGCGGGTCGAGGCGGATCGACTCGCGAAACGCCGGCACCGACTGCTCGTAGCGTCCGAGCAGGAGGTCGACCGCGCCGAGGCCGTTGAACGCGAACGCCTCCCGCGGGTACGTCATGGTCCACGACTGCGCCAGCTCGCGCGCCTTCTCCCAGTCCTGTGTCGCGTCGCGGTAATACCGCCACGAGATGAAGAACCGCTCGCGCTCGCTCACGCGGTCGCGCAGCTCGAACGCGCGGCGTGAATACTCGGGGGCGAGAGCGGTCTGGCTGGTGTTCGCGTAGACGCCCGACAGGAAGGCGTGGGCCATCGCGAAGGTCGGATCGAGCTCGATGGCGCGCTTCAGCTGCGGGATGGCCTCGAGGCGCGGCACCTCGACACCGCCGGACAGCGCCAGCGAGTACGCGTGCAGCGCTTCGAGCGACGCCGTCGTCGCGCGCGGCAGCGGCACGTCGAATTTCTGGATCGAGCCGAGCGACTCGCCGAGCTTCTCGCGAATCCTCGACGTCGCGGCGCCGAGCGCGGTCAGCACGTCTTCCTTGCTCGGCGCCTCCGCCTGCTCGCGCGCCATCACGTCGCCGGAGTCGGCGTTGATCGCTTCGAGCGTCAGCACATAGTTGCGCCCGAGGCTCGCGATCGAGCCGGTCAGCAGCGCCTTCAGCTGCTCCCGCCGCGCAATTTCGCGCGCGGTCGCGCGCGTGATGCGCTCGTCCGGCGAGCGCTCCATCAACCGAAGCGTCTCGCGCGCGCGTTCGTCGGGAAAGACCCTCAAGAACGGCGACTGCTCGAGCGATACGGCAAGCGCCACCTTCAGCGTCCCGTCGAAGACGGCGTCGCCGGTCGCGTTGTCGAAGTCGGCGAGGACGAGGGTGTCCTGCGCGGTCAGCGTGCGGCCGGCGGGTGAGACGAAGTACGACGAGGCGATGGCCAGGATGCCGACGATGCCGGCCAGCGCGGCGGCGGCCATCCACCGCGGCGTGGCGCGCCAGCCGGTCGCGGCGGCGGACGTTCCCTCGAACGCGCCTCCGGCATCGGGCAGGCCGGCCGCCATGTCGACAGCGGAGGACGGCCGCTTCGCGGGATCGCTCGAGAGCGCCTGTGTGACGACCCGCTCGAGTTGCGGATCGATCGCCGGCACGAGGGTCGACGGTTTTGGCAGGACACCCGTGGCGGCGACGCGGCTGAACAGGTCCGACCCGACCAGCAGCTCGTACAGCACCAATCCGAGCGCGTAGACGTCGGTCTGCTCCGAGAGCACCGTTCCGGCGGTGCGCTGCTCGGGCGCCATGTAACGAGGGGTGCCCGTCTGCATGTGCAGGCTGGCGTCGGCCCTGGTGATGGCGATGCCGAAATCGGTGATGCGGACGAGCCCGTCCTCGTCGACCAGGATGTTCGCCGGCTTCAGATCGCGGTGCAGCACACCCTGCGCGTGGGCAGCGGCCAGACCGGCGCAGAGCTGGCGGGCGATGTCGGCGACCTTGTCGGATGGGAGCCTGCCGGCGCGGCGGACGAGCGACGCGAGGTCTTCGCCGCGGACCAGCTCCATCGAATAGAAGACGGCGCCGTCCGCCTCTCCCACATCGAAGACACGGCAAATGGCGGGATGCGTGATCTGTCGCGCCAGCCGGACTTCGGTGAGGATTCGCTCGCGCGCCGCCGGCTCGGTCGAATTGATCAACTTCAGGGCGACCGACGTCTGCAGCACCAGGTCGTCGGCCTCCCAGACGTCTCCCATGCCGCCACGCCCGACGCGCCTCGTCATCCGGTAACGGCCGGCGAACATGGTGCCCGGCGCGAACTCGGCCGGCGGCGTCTGGGGTGCCGCGTCGGGCTCCTCGTCGTCGTGAAACGTCAGCAACGATTCGACTTCCTGCTGGAGCGCCGCGTCGCCGGCGCATGCCTCCGCGATGAAGGACCTCCGGGCAGGCGGCGGCGTGTCGAGCGCTGCGAGAAACACGTCCTTTGCGCGATGGTGGAGCGAGGACATTGTCGAGGTAGTTCAGCAGTTTACTCGGATTCCCGGAGCCCGGGTGCGGGGTTTGACCGCCGATGACGCGTATCAGGACGACCCGACATGCGACCCCAATTCAGGTCTCCCCAGGCCCGATCGATGTGGATGGCGATGCTGTGCGCGGCCGCCGTGACCGCGCAGTTCGTCGGCGGCAAGGCGACCCGCGACGCGCTTTTTCTCAGCGCGCTCAGCGTGACCGCGCTGCCGACGATGCTGATTGCGACCTCGATCTGCTCGATTCTCGTCGTGGCCGCCTGGGCGCGGGGCAGTCGCCGATACCCGCCGTCGATCCTGGTGCCGGCGTCGTTCATCGTCAGCGGGCTGCTGTTCCTGGCTGAATGGCTGTTCCGGGCGAGCGCGCCTGCGCCAACGGCCATCGCGGTCTACCTGCACGTGTCGGGCGCGGGGCCGCTGCTGGCGTCGGGATTCTGGCTGATCGTCAGCGAACGCTTCGACCCGCGCACCGCCAAGCGGCGCTTCGGGCAGATTGCCGGCGCCGGGACCCTCGGCGGCCTCTTCGGCGCGCTCCTCGCGGAGCGCGTGGCCGCGTTGTTCGGCGCGCCCTCGATGCTGTTGTGTCTCGCCGGGTTTCAGCTGGTTGCCGCCGCCCTGGCGCGTCAGCTCGGCGAGGGCGCCACGCCGTGGATCGATAGCCCCTCGCCGATGGCTCCGTCACGCCCCGGACTCCGCGTCATCGCGGAGTCGCCGCAACTCCGGTATCTCGTCGCGCTCGTCCTGCTTGGAACGACGAGCGCGGCCCTCCTCGACTACGTGTTCAAGGTGCGGGTCGTGGACGCATTCGGGTCCGGCGACGGCCTGCTCCGATTCTTCGCGCTCTATTACGCCGGTACGAGCCTGATTTCGTTCGCCCTGCAGACGATGGGCAGCCGCGCCGCGCTCGACCGCTTCGGCCTGGCGCTGACGACGAGCACCCCGTCGATCGCGTTGGTCGCCGGCGGCATTGCCGGCCTGGTCGCGCCCGGACTGGGCAGCATCCTCGTGGCGCGGGGCGGCGAGTCGATCTTCCGGGCCTCGTGGTTCCGTGCCGGCTACGAGCTCTTCTTCACGCCGATTCCTGTTGCCGACAAGCGCGCAGCCAAGTCGATCATCGACGTCGCCGTCGATCGGCTCGGGGACGCGGCTGGCGGCGGCCTCGTGCGGGTCGCCATCGTGTTCCTGCCCGCGATGCAGTCCTCGGCCATCATCTCGATGGCGATCGTCGCCTCGCTCGGCGCGGTCCTCGCCGCCAGCCACCTGAACCGGTGGTACGTGCGCACGCTGGAAGCCAGCCTGCTGCGCCGGTCCGCCGGCGTCGATGCGGCGATGACCGGCGACGACTCAATGGCGATCATCGTCGAGGATATCCGTCGCCGAAGGCTCGGTCGCGACCCCGTGGAACTCGAGGTGACCCGTGCACTGGTTCGCGCGCACGCGGATCCGACGGTCCGGGACATCGTGCGGCTCCGGTCGGGCAAGCGCGAAGCCATCATCCAGGTGCTCACCAGGGCTGAGGGACCGCCGGCGTTCCTGGTCCCGCACATCATCAGCTTGCTGTCATCGGAGCCGGTTGCCGATTACGCGGTGTTTGCGCTGCGGAGAGTGGTCGAAGAGCGTGTGGGGGAGCTGACCGATGCGATGCTCGATCCCGCTCGGGAGTTCGCCGCCCGCACCCGGCTGGCGCGCGTGTTCTCGGTGGCGGTGTCCCAGCGCGCCGCCGACGCGCTCGTCGTGGCGCTCGACGACGAACGATTCGACGTCCGCTTCCAGGCGGCGAGATCGCTGGCCGCCATCGTCGACCGGAGTCCGCGAATCCACCTCGATGCCTCCGGCGTTTTCGCTGTCGTTTCGCGCGAGGTGGCCGTGAGCCAGCCGGTCTGGGAAAGCCGCCGGCTGCTCGACGGCATCATGGGCGACTCGCCGCTCGACGAGTTCGTGCGCGACCGGGCGGGGCAGAGCCTCGCCCACGTCTTCACGCTCTTATCCCTGGTTCTTCCACGAGAACCGCTGCAGATCGCCTTCCGAAGCCTCCACAGCCCCGACAAGCAGCTTCGAGGAACCGCGCTCGAATACCTCGAAGGCGTGTTGCCTGCCTCCATTCGCGAGCGACTCTGGCCGTTCCTCGTCTACCGGCGGCCAGAGCACCCGGCGCCCCTCCATGACGAAATCATGGCGAACCTGCTGCGTTCGAGCCAGTCGGTCACCCTCAAGGGCTTCGCTGGCCGTTGGGAGAAACCGACCACTGCGGGGTTTGACGAGGTTTGACGCGTTAGGGGCCAGACAGCAACAGGAGGCCCCGAATGTTTAACACCGCATCCGCTCCCGTAACGTCCGGTAAGACCTGGCTGGATCGCGCGCTTTCACTCTTCACCGAGGTGCGCGCCGGCGAGGGCACGACGGTGCTGCTGATGCTGGCAAACATCTTCCTGCTCCTGGTCTGCTACGCCGTCATCAAGACCGTTCGCGAGCCGCTGATTCTGCTCGGCGGCGGCGCCGAAGTGCGGTCGTACGCCGCCGCGGGACAGGCGCTCCTCCTGATGGCGACCGTCCCCCTTTACAGCTGGTTTGCCGCCCGCGTCGACCGCGCGAAGCTGCTCGTCGGCGTCACGCTGTTCTTCGTCGTCACGATCGAGCTGTTCGCGGCGGCCGTCGCCGCCCACGTGCCGTACGTCGGGGTGGCCTTCTTCGTGTGGGTCGGGATTTTCAACGTGTCGCTCGTGGCGCAGTTCTGGTCCTTCGCCAACGACATCTACTCCAAGGACGCGGGCGACCGGCTGTTCCCGCTCATCATGATCGGCATGACCGCCGGCGCGCCCCTGGGCTCGCTGATCGCGGGCCGGCTCTTTCACGCGGGCGTCACGCCACAGGTCATCCTGCACATCTCGACGCTGCTCCTGGCAACGAGCGTCGTCATCTATCTCCGCATCAACGCACGCGACGAGCGGCGGCGTGGCGTTCCGGCGCCGGCGCTGTCGGCTGCCGGCGGCTTCGGCCTCGTGCTCGGGAATCGCTATCTGCGGCTGGTTGCCGCGCTCGTCGTGATGCTCAACGTCGTCAACAGCACCGGCGAATACCTCGTGGCGCGCCTGCTGTCGCTGCACGTGACGCAGCTCGCGCTCTCCAGCCCCACGTTCGACAAGCAGGCGTACATCGGCGCCTTCAGCGGCGACTATCAGTTCTGGGTCAACGTCGCCGCCCTGCTGATCCAGGCAGTGGTCACCTCGCGGCTCGTCAAGTACCGCGGCCTGCGGGGCGTGCTGCTCGCGCTGCCGCTCATCGCGCTTGGCGGCTACGCGATTGTCGCCGCGGGCGTCGGCTTCTCGGTGGTCCGCTGGATCAAGACCGCGGAGAACGCGACCGATTACTCGGTGATGAACACGGCGCGCCAGCTGCTGTGGCTCAACACGTCGCGCGAGGAGAAGTACAAGGCCAAGCAGGCGATCGACACGTTCTTCGTGCGCGGCGGCGACGTGCTCTCCGCCGGCGTCGTCTACGCCGGCGCCGGCATGCTGCACCTGACCGTCCAGCAGTTCGCGGCGGTGAACGTGGTGCTGACGGTCGCGTGGATCGGCATCGCGCTCGCGACGGTTCAGCCGGGGCGGTTGTTCGCGCGGCCCGCGTGGCGCCCCCTGGTCATGCGCGCCGCGACGGCTGCGGTCATCCTGGCGATCGCCGCACCCGCGATGGCCCAGCAGACGCGCGCCGGGCAGATTGCCGCCGACCAGGCCGAGAAGGCGACGAAGCTCCATCCCTACGAGCCGGACCAGCTCGAAGAGCGGCTCGAGACGATCGATTCGGCGCTCATGTCCACGCGCCCGGTCTACGCGTTCATCGGCAGCCTGTTCGCCGGCGGCGGCATGGCGGTCGGTCCCGGCTACCGCGGCCGTTTCGGCGACAGCGGACGGTTCGACGCACACGCCGGGTGGTCCGTGAAGAACTACAAGGCCGCCAACGCCACCGCCACGATGCCGGCGTTCGCCGCGGGGCGCGTGACCGTGATGGGCCGGGCCAGCTGGCTCGACGCGCCCGACGTCGCCTTCTA
>DASQAX010000241.1:0-5698 GCA_035635535.1 Vicinamibacterales bacterium
GCGAGGTCGATCGCCTCGAGTCGGATATCGCCAGGGGCACCCGCACCTGATGCCGACCGCCGCGCATTTCATCTACATCCCGGGCGTCCTGCTGCTCGGGGTCGTCATCGGATGGATTCTCGGGTCGCGCGCCGCCGCCGATGCTTACGCTTCGGAACTTCGTAAGCGCGGGTCAAATCCCAAATCCCAAAACCCAAATCCCAAATCCCAATAGAACGCTCAGGCGCCGGATCTGTACGATGTGCTAGCGTGCGGTGCGCGCTGACGGGAGCAACGCGAACAGGCCTGCCATCGCCTTGCTGATCGGATCGCCCATGCGGATATTCGGCGCATCCGTTCGATCCCACACCACCTTGCCGTTGAGCACCGGGATCATGAAGATGGGTCCCGCGATGGGCCGGTAACGGCCGATCGCCGGCTCCCACCTGACGAAGGCGACGTACTGGTCGCCCTGCTTCCACGCCACCCGTCCGTCGCGGACGATGTGGATGGGGTTCGTGATCGAGCCGCTGTCGGGTCCCATGTTCAGAATGCTGAGCACGGTCGCCGTGTGATCGATGCCGACGATGCACTGGCCGTCCACGATCCAGCGGTCGGGTTCCGAGACGGCGGACAGCCGCACGTACAGGACGGCCTCCGCGGCCTGGAGTCCCCACGACAGTCCGCCGTCAACGTAGGACCCTTCTTCGAGGCAGGCCGGATGGAGCAGGAAATCGAAGTTCGCGGCGCCCCCACGGGGAACGATGACCTCCCTGTTCTCGGCGACGTAGTCCGAGAGCTCGGCTTTCAGGCTGTATGTACCCGCCGCGAGATTCTGAAACTCGAATCTCCCCGAGCTGTCCGTCGTCGCCATTGCGTGCGTTCTCAGACCGTCGATGGTGATTTGAACGCCAGGGAGCGGACCTGCCTCGACCTCCTTGACGGAACCAGTCACGCGCGCGGAGTTGCTGCACGCCGCGGCGAGGCAAGCGGACAGCGCGAGCGCGATGACCTTGGGAGTTGGGAGTTGGGAGTTGGGCGTTCTCACCGTCCCACCGCCAGTCGCTGCGCGAGGACGTCGGGCAGGCCCGCGCCCACGATCTTCGCCTGCGCGGTGCCGATGTCGTACTCGACGCGCACGAGCGACAGCGTACGTGTCACGGTGTCGAGGAGGCCGAATGCGGCGCGCGGGTCGCCATCGCGCGGCTGCCCGACGGCGCCGCAGTTGACGAGGTACCGCGCGTTGCCGTCGGTGGGAATGGCGATCTGCGTCGAGCGCAGGTGACCGACGCTGCGCGTCTCGCCCGCGAGATGGAACGCCGCGACGACGTGTGTGTGCCCGAACAGACAGAGCGGCCGCCTCGCGACGTGCAGCGCGCGCATCGCATCGAGGTCGTCGAAGATGTAGACATCCTCGTCGAACGGCGTCCCGTGGCAGATCTCGACGAGGTCGTCGACGACAACGGGGCCCTGCGGCAGGGCGGCGAGCCAGTCGTGGTGGTCCGGCGTCAGCGCGTTCGCCGTCCACTCGATGGCGTGGCGCGCGAGGTAGTTGAAACCGTCGGTGTTCTCGAGTCCGGCCCCGACCTTGTCGTGGTTGCCGCGGATGAGCGTCGTCGAGGGAAGCGCGCGCACGCGATCGATGACGGCATTGGGGTCCGCCCCGTAGCCGACGAGGTCGCCGAGCACCAGCGCGTGGTCGTAGGGCCCCGCGGCGGCGAGCACCGCGTCGAGCGCCTCGAGATTGGCGTGGATGTCGCTGATGACGAGATATTTCAAAACCCAATCCACTCCAGGATACGTTCGACAATCTCGGGGATAGGACGTCCGGCGTCGATGCGCACGTGCGCCTGGCTGTACGCCGCGCCGCGCAGCGTGTAGAGCTGTTCCATCTGCGTGCGATCGGAGGCCAGCGGGCGCCTGCCGTCGGCGGGCACCCGCTCGATGACGCGCTCGAGCGGCACGTCGAGCCACGCGACCGCGCCGTCGGCGAGCATCGCCGCGCGGTTCTCCGGGTCGACGAACGTGCCGCCTCCGGTCGCGATAATCACCTGGCGCTGCGACAGCAGCTCCTGCAGGACGCTCCGCTCGACGCCGCGGAAGTACGGCTCGCCCTGGCGCGCGAAAATCTCCGCGACCCGCTGGCGCTCGCGCGCCTCGATGCGGTGATCGATGTCCTCGACGCGCCACCCGATGCGGCGCCCCAGCGCCCGCGCCACGCTCGTCTTGCCCGCGCCCATGAAGCCAACCAGATACAACTTGTCGGCCTTCACGCCCGCAGTGACTCGAGCACGGTGAAGAATTCGGGATAGGAGACGCCGGCCGCGCCGGCGTCGTGGATGACGGTCGCCCCCGTCGCGCCGAGCGCCGCGATGGCAAAGGCCATCGCGAGGCGATGGTCGTTCTTCGCGTCCACCTCGCCGCCGCGAAGTCGCCCGCGGCCGCGGACGTGGAAGCCGTCCGGCTGCTCGTCGATGTCGCCGCCCATCAGGCGGAGACCCTCCGCGAGCGCGGAGATCCGGTCGCTCTCCTTGACGCGAAGCTCCTGCGCGCCGCTGACGCGCAGTTCGCCCCCGTGCGTCGCCAGCGCGGCGAGGACGGGCAGCTCGTCGATCACGCCGGGAACGTCCGCCGGCACGATCTCGGCCGGGCGCAGGTCCCCGTGACGAACCTGGATGGTGCCAATCGGTTCGCTGCCATTCGGATTGGCCACGGCCGTCTCGATCTGTGCCCCCATCCGCTGCAGGATGCCGATGATGCCGGTGCGCGACGGATTGAGCCCGACGTGCTCGATCGTGACCTCGGAACCGGGCAGCGCCGCGGCGGCGACCATCCAGAACGCCGCCGACGAGATGTCGCCGGGCACGTGAAACGTCCCGCCAATCAGCCGCTGGCCGCCGCGGATGGCGACGGACGTGCCTGCCCGCAGGACCTGCGCGCCGAACGCCTCGAGCGCGCGCTCGCTGTGATCCCGCGTCGGCAGCGGCTCGACCACGCGGGTGATCCCGTCGGCGTGAAGGCCCGCAAACAGCACTGCGCTCTTCACTTGCGCGCTCGGGACATCGGGCTGGAAATCGATGCCGCTGAGGTGATCGGTCCCGTCAATGGTCAGCGGCGGGCGCCCGTCCTCGGACGTGATGCGCGCGCCCATGCGCTCGAGCGGCACGATGATGCGGCGCATCGGCCGCCGCCGCAGGGAGCTGTCGCCGGTCACGCCGGTCCGGAACGGGTGTGCCGCCAGGATGCCGGCGAGCATGCGCATCGTGCTGCCCGAATTGCCCGCGTCGAGCGTGGTGGACGGCGGCTGCAGCCCGCGGATCTGGACGCCGAGGACTTCGAGCTGGATGCCGGTGGCGCGATCGCGCCTCACCTGCTCGATCGGCACGCCGAGCGCGCGGAGGCAGGCGAGCGTCGAGGCGCAGTCGGCGCCGGTCGAGTAGCCGTGAATCATGGACGGCCCGTCCGCGATGGCGGCCAGCATCGCGTAGCGATGCGAGATCGACTTGTCGCCGGGTGGCCGGACGCGGCCGCGCATGCACGCGGCCGGCTGCACCGTAACGGCGAAGGTCGAGGACATGTCACAGTTATAATTCCGATCAGGGCCGATGACCAGCGGCAACAGCGTCCGTCTCGACTTCCACAGCTCGCTCGGCATGCTCGACTTCGTGCAGTTGGTCAGCGACTACATCGCGCGCATGGTGGGACTCGACGAGGATTCGATTCACTGGGTGAGCGTCGCCGTCCGCGAGTCGGTGATCAACGCGATCAAGCATGGCAACTGCAACGACGTCCGCAAGCGCGTGCACGTCGAGTTCACCTCGCTGCAGGACGGCGGCGGCCCGGGCCTGGCGGTTCGCGTCCGCGACGAAGGCTGCGGGTTCGATGCCTCGTCGCTCGCCGATCCGCTCGCGCCCGAGAACCTCCTCAAGGCCAACGGGCGCGGCATTTTCCTCATGCGCAGCTTCATGGACGAAATGACGTTCCAGCGCGCGGAGGACGGCGGCATGGAAGTCCGCATGGTCAAGCGCGTGCACCAGTCGACGCTTGCCTGATCCCCTCTACCTCGCGACAGCCGTGGAGATCGTGCTCCGCGCCGGCGACATCCAGCGCGCGGGGCAGGAGTCGGGCTTCCGCGTCGACAAGAAGGGGAGCATCGACCTCGTCACCGAAGTGGATTTCGCGTGCGAGCGGATGTGCCGCGAGACGATCGCCGAACGGTTTCCCGGTCACGACATCCTGGCCGAGGAGCTTGGCGGCCCCCCGCCAGGCGGCTCCGCCTCGCGCTTCCGGTGGGTCTTCGATCCGCTCGACGGCACCACGAACTACACGCACGGTTTGCCCATCTACTGCTCCTCGCTGGCGCTCGAAGTCGACGGCCGCGCCGAGGTCGCCGCCATCTACGACCCGACGCGCCGGGAGCTGTTCACCGCCGAACGCGGGGAAGGCTCGTACCTGAACGGCCGGACGCTGCGGGTCTCACAGACATCAACGCTGATCGACTCGCTTCTGGTCACCGGGTTCCCCTATTCGGTGCACGAGGAGAGCGGCGACCTGGTCGCGCTGTTCGGGTATTTCCTCGGCCGCGCGCGGGCGGTCCGGAGGCTCGGGTCGGCGGCCCTCGACCTGTGCTACGTCGCCGCGGGCCGGTTCGAGGCCTTCTGGGAGCAGCACCTGAAGCCGTGGGACGTGGCCGCGGGCGCCTTGATCGTGGAGGAGGCGGGCGGCGCGGTCTCCGGGATGGACGGCGCGCGGTTCGATCCGGCGGCGGCGCACCTCATCGCCTCGAACGGCCATGTGCACGGAGAAGTGGTCGACACGATCGCCGCGTTCCGGGAGGAACGGGCCAAAAGACGGCAGAGCTGACTGGCACCCGCGTTGCTGTAACTGTAGGGGCGGGTCTTAAGACCCGCCCACACCGCCCCTCACGGAGGTCGAAACGATGTCGCGTCGATTCTTGCTGGCTTTCGTCCTGGTCTGCACCTCGTTCGCGTGGACTGCGCAGCCTGCATCCGCCCAGCAGACGTTCAACGTGTCGCTCGGCTATTTCACCCCTCGCGGACAGGACGCGCGCGTCGCCGGCGACGTCCTCAACGCGAACCGCAACTTCCTCGAATTTGCCGTCAAGGATTTCAACGGCGCGTCGATCGGCGGCGAGTGGCTCTTTCCGGTCGGCCGCTACATCGAGGCGGGCGCCGGCGTGTCGTTCACGCGCAAGACGGTGCCGACCGTGTACACGCGTTTGTTGAACGCCAACGGGTCCGAAATCGAGCAGGAGCTCCGCCTGCGCATGGTGCCGGCGGCGTTGACGTTCCGCGTGCTCCCGCTCAGCCAGGACCGGGGCTTCCAGCCGTACCTGGGTGGCGGCCTTGGCGTGATCAGCTGGCGTTACAGCGAGTCGGGCCAGTTCGTCGACACGCGCGACAACAGCATCTTCAACAACTCGTACGTGGCGTCGGGAACCAGGACGGGCCCGGTTGCACTCGGCGGGATCCGTTTCGCGGGCGATTCCGTGGCCACGGGGTTCGAGATCCGGTACCAGGCCGCGGAAGCCGATCTCGCCCCTCCATTCGCAGGCACCAAGCTCGATCTCGGCGGCTGGTCGTACCTCTTCACCTTAGGGATGCGTCTCGCGCGGTAGACGCGCGCTTGTACAGCGCGACGCCCCCGCCTTCGCAGACGCGCGTCATGCCGCGCGTGAACGCCGGGTCGTGGCGGACGT
>DASQAX010000242.1:0-3058 GCA_035635535.1 Vicinamibacterales bacterium
GATCAAGGCGGGCGGCAAGTGGAACACGTACGAGATTCGCGCCCAGGGATCGCACATGGTGATCACGCTCAACGGCGTCAAGACAGCCGAAGCGGACGACACCAAGCACGCGCGCGGCCCGTTCGGGCTGCAGTACGGCGCCGGCGTCGTGAAGTTCCGCAACGTGCAGGTGAGGCCTCTCTGATGGCGCGCGGCCTGCGGCCGGCGCTGGTCATCGCGCTCGCCTGCTGCGCCGCGGCGGAGGCTCATCATTCGATCGCGGGGATGTACGACCAGAGCCGCCGGGTCACGCTCGAGGGTGTCATCGCGCAGTTCCAGTTCGTCAACCCGCATCCGTTCGTGATGGTGGACGTCCGCGACGCCGGCGGCGCCGCGCAGTCGTGGAAGGCGGAGCTGGACAACCGGTGGGAGCTGCTCGATATCGGGCTCACGGCCACGACGTTCAAGGCCGGCGATCGCGTCATCGTCAGCGGCAGCCCGGGGCGCGACCGGGCGCCGCTGATGTATGTCTGGCGGCTCGAACGGCCCGCCGACGGCCTTCTCTACGAGCAGGTCGGCACCAGTCCCCGCGTGTCTGGCCTGCGGCGCTGACGTGCTATAGTCCGCGCCGCAGGAGGACCTATGAAGCGTCGCGTCTTCGCGTCCATCTTCGTACTCTCCATCGCGCTCCCCTTCCTCAGCCGCGCCCAGGCGCCGGCCGCCGCGCCACCGAAGCCCGACTCACCCGCCGTGCAGGCGATGGTCGACAAGGCCAGGAAGACCGGGAGCCCGATGTTCGCGGACGAGGCGCACTTCTTCTGCGAAGCGCCGCGCGCGAACGCCGCGACCGATCCTGCGATACCTCCGACGAAGATCTTCGACAACGTGTACGCCATCGGCAACGCGGGCACGGTCGTCTACGTCGTCCAGACCTCTGCGGGCCTGCTGATGTTCGACTCGCTCGGCACGGCCTTCCTGAACAATCAGCTGCTGCCCGGCTTCCAGGCGCTCGGCCTCAATCCGGCCGACGTGAAGGTAATCCTGCTGGGGCACGGCCACGCCGATCACTTCGGCAACACGCCGTACTTCCAGGAAAAGTTCGGCACGAAGGTGTACCTCTCCGCGGTGGACTGGGACTTCATGGAACACCCGCCGGCCGGGCGGAACGGTCAGCCGCCCGCGGCGCCGCAGGGGCTGCCGAAGCACGATCAGATCGTCACCGAAGGAACGCCGATCGTCCTCGGCGACTTCAAGGTGACGCCGGTCTCGATCCCCGGTCACACGCCCGGAGCGATGGGCTACATCTTCCCGGTCAAAGACAACGGCCGCACGCGGATGGCCGCGCTGTACGGCGGAACCGTCCTGACGCCTGGCCCGATCTCGGACGAAGGCCTCGCGACGTACCTGAAGTCGGTCGATCACTTCAGGAACGAGACGAAGAAGGCCGGCGTCGAGGTGGCGCTGCAGAACCACCCGCTGATGCTGCCGCTGCAGGCGAACATCGACAAGCTGCAGTCGCGCAAGAAGGGCGATCCGAATCCGTTCGTCGTCGGCAAGGCGAACTACCAGAAGTTCGTCGACGTCATGTACCAGTGCAGCGAGGTCAACATCGCGCGACGCAAGTCGTCATGAGTGCAAACCACGAAGAACGCGAAGACACGAAGGAACCGCGGGACGCGTGAAGCTTCGGCACATCGGCGCGGCGTTCGTTACGGCCGCGGTGACGGCATCACTCGTCACGGTGTCGGCCCAGGGCGGTCGCGGTGGCGCGCCGCCTCCTGGTCCTCCGCCCACGCCGCGCGCCGCGTCGCTCATCGATCTCACGGGCTACTGGGTGTCGCTCGTCACCGAGGACTGGCGCTACCGTCAGTTCACGCCCCCGAAGGGCGACTACACCTCCGTTCCGCTCAATCCCAACGGGCGCAAGGTGGCCGACGCGTGGGATCCCGCAAAGGATGACGCTGCCGGCGAACAGTGCAAGGCCTACGGCGCGGCCGGCCTGATGCGCATGCCGGGGCGCCTGCACATCACGTGGCAGGACGACACCACGCTGAAGCTCGACACCGACGCGGGCACGCAGACGCGCACGCTCCGCTTCGGTCAGCCGCAGGGCGCCGCCGACACCTGGCAAGGTGTCTCGATTGCGTCGTGGGACCAGCCGCGCGCCATCTTCGCGTCGCCGATCCCGAACCGCGGCGGGCCGACGCTGACCGGTGGCTCGCTGAAGGTGGTGACGACGAACATGAAGCCGGGGTACCTGCGGAAGAATGGCGTCCCCTACAGCGCCAGCGCCGTCATGACCGAGTACTTCGATCGCCTGGACGTTCCCGGTGGCGAGTCGCTCATCCTCGTGACGGCGGAGATCGTCGATCCCGAGTACCTCACCACGCCGTACTGGACGAGCACGCATTACAGGCGCGAGGCCGGCGCGACGGGCTGGCATCCAACCCCGTGCGCGGCACGTTGAGGGAGACACGATGAAGAACGTTCGCGCGCTGCTCGTTGCGTGCGTCGCCGCGGCGGGCGCCACCCTCCTTGCCCAGGCGCCGGCCGCCGACGCGCCGTCCGGCCCCGCCATCGACATCTCCGGCTACTGGACGCCGACGATGAACGAGGACGGGATGGAGCGCGGCCCGGGCTCGGAGCTGGCCGACTTTGGCGGCTTCGCGTTGAACGAGGCCGGGCGGCTCTGGGCGCTTTCGTACGATCCGTCGCGCGTGACGCTGCGCAACCACCAGTGCGACGCCTACGTCACCCCGTACCAGATGCGCGCGACCGGCAACTTCCGCGCGTGGGAAGAGCGCGATCCGCACACACAGCGGCTCGTCGCCATTCACTGGTGGGCGCAGGTCACGGAAGGCCATCGCGTGATCTGGATGGACGGACGTCCGCATCCGCCGGCGTGGGCGCCGCATACCTTCCGGGGCTTCTCCACCGGCAGGTTCGTCGGCACGTCGCTCGTCGTCAACACGACGCACCTGAAGCAGGGCTGGCTGCGCCGTAACGGCACGCCGGAGAGCGACCAGGCGACGGTCGCCGAGTTCTTCGTCCGTCACGGCGACCACCTGACGAACACCAC
>DASQAX010000243.1:0-19321 GCA_035635535.1 Vicinamibacterales bacterium
GAAGAGACAGATGTCTCCTCATGAATACTCCGAATCGCCTGGCCCAGCAGGCGGGCCACCGAGAGCACGACGATCTTCCTGCACTGCTGCGCGTTGGCGCTCAGCGGGATCGTGTTGGTCACGATCAACTGATCGAGCGGCGAGTTCTCGATGCGATCGATCGCCGGCCCCGACAGCACGCCGTGCACCGCGCAGGCGAGCACCCGCTCGGCGCCGGCGGCCTTCAGCGCGCTGGCGCCCTTCTGAATCGTTCCCGCGGTGTCGATGATGTCGTCCTGGAGAATGCAGGTCCGTCCCTGCACGTCGCCGATGACGTTCATCACTTCCGCCGAGCCGTCCTCCGATCGCCGCTTGTCGATAATCGCCAGTTCCGCGTCGATCCGCTTCGCGTAGGCGCGTGCGCGCTCGGCGCCGCCCGCGTCCGGTGACACGATGGTCAGCTTCGGATAGTTCAGCCTCGACAGGTACTCGATGATCACCGGCGCCGCGAACAGGTGGTCCACCGGGATGTCGAAGAACCCCTGGATCTGCGCCTTGTGCAGGTCCATCGTCAGCACGCGATTGGTCCCCGACGCGCTCAGCAGGTTCGCCACGAGCTTCGCCGAGATCGGTACGCGCGGCTTGTCCTTGCGGTCCTGCCGTGCGTAGCCGTAATACGGAATCACCGCCGTGATGCGCGCCGCCGACGAGCGGCGGAACGCGTCGACCATGATCAGCATCTCCATGAGATGCTCGTCCACGGGGCACGACGTCGGCTGCACGATGAACACGTCGGTGCCGCGGATGTTCTCGTCGATCTGGAACGACACCTCACTGTCCGGGAAGCGGCGCAGCCGCGCCTGCCCGACCGCAATGCCGAGGAAGTCCGCGATTTCCCGCGTCAACTGCGGATGGGCGCTTCCCGAAAAGACCTTCAGGTCTCCCAAGCCCGTCGACATCAACCCTTCACCGCTGAGCGGCCTTCTCATCCCTGCTCGACCTGTCGACGTGTGGACGGCCTGTTCGCTGAATCGCCCCCCACCCGCCTTGGCACGCACTTCGCGCGTGCTTCGGCGCGGCCCGCCTACGCTCCGCTTCGGCGAGGCAGGCTTTGGTTGGGGCGGAAGGATTCGAACCTTCGAATACGGGATCCAAAGTCCCGCGCCTTACCGCTTGGCCACGCCCCACCACGTGAGTTTTGGTACTGACCGATCGGCGAGGGGCTGTGGAAACTCTTAGTGTAGTCGAGACTTCCGCGGGGCAGCAAGGCGGGCGTATTCGCCTCGCCCGAGTGATTCGGTCAGGAGAACCCGCCACCCCGAGCCCTCCAGCCGCGAGACCGCGGCGACGGCATCGCGCCGCTTCTGAAACAGCCCGAAAACGGTCGAGCCGCTGCCCGACATCGACGCCGCCAGCGCGCCCACGCGGCGAAGGGCGGCCTTCATCTGGTCGATTTCCGGGTGATGACGGGCGATCGGCGCCTCGAGGTCGTTGATCATCTGCGCGGCCCGCGATGGCCACGGCCCCGGCACGTGCTGCGGCTCGCGCGGGGCGCGTGACAGCTCGCGTTCGGAGTCGTACCAGCCGTAGGCTTCGCTCGTGGACACGCCGAACCCCGGGACCAGCAGCACGATCCAGTGGCGCGGCAGGTCCGCCAGCGGATAGACCTCTTCGCCGCGGCCGAGCCCGAGCGCGGTGCCGCCCGACAGGAAGAACGGCACGTCCGAGCCGATGTGCGCAGCCAGGTCGGTCAGCTGCGACGGCTTCACGGGCACCCGCCAGGCGCGCGCGAGCGCCATCAGCGCGGCGGCCGCGTCGGCGCTCCCGCCGCCGAGTCCGGCCTGCAGCGGGATCCGTTTTTCGAGCTGCACGACCACGTCGCGAACGGGACCGCTGCGGCGGATCGATCGCCACAGCGTCTCCGCCGCGCGCCAGATCAGGTTCGATTGATCGAGCGGTACGCCGGCCGACGAACATTCGATGGCGAATGGACCCTCTCGCGGGATGCAGCGGATCATGTCGTGGAGCGCGAGCGCCTGGAAGACCGTCCGCAGCTCGTGAAAGCCGTCACGCCTCGAGCCGAGCACGCGCAGATCGAGGTTGATCTTCGCGTGCGCCCGAATGACCACTGTCGGTGGCATTCACCCCGTCAGCGGCCCAACGGGCCGCTGTCCCTCAGCTCGTCGAGCGTGATCGGGTCGGCGCCAGGCGGCACGTTGACGGTGAACGCCGCGTCCTCGAGGTCCTTGTTGATCTCGATCTGCGAGAGCGCCGCGGTGAGATCGACGTTCACGTCCGGCTGCGAGGACTGCAGGCGCACCGATTGCGGGAAGTCGGCGCTCCAGGCGGGATATTCGATCTGCCAGCCCGCGCGCGTCGCGGCACGCAGCGTCCATCCGCCGCGCGCGGGTTCGAGATAGAGCCTCGCGCCCCCGGCAAGGTCGATCGACGCCCATCCATTGGCATGACGCCGTGCCTCGATCGCCTGCGGTGCCGGGACGACACAGCCCGTGAGGATCGCCTGCAGGTCGGCCGGACCGAGGGCCACGCCGGTCAGGGCGCCGAGAATGTCCTCGGGCTTCGGGCCGCGCAGCACGCGCGGCTCGTCGCGCGGCAGCAGCAGCGTCGCGTTCTCGCCACGCGCGACCAGGATGAACGCCGGAGCGCCAAACGGGGCGACCCCTTCGAGCCGCATCGACGCCGGACGGGCAAAGCCGGCGACCACCCGTCCACGCAGCCTCTGACGGCCTGCGCGGCCCGACATGCCGATCTCCGCCGTGAGCGTACGCACACCCGTACACGCCGCGGCGAGCTGCATGTGAACGGTCTTGAAGTCGGGAAATGGAACGCCCGAGTCGGCGGGAAGCGTGATACGCGGATGAGCGCACGAAGCAAATCCCAAAGCCCAAAGCCCAAATCCCAAAGCCCAGGCGGACTTGGGATTTGTCAGCGCACTTTTCCCCGAGCGTCGGCGATCTTCTTTTCGACGGCGGCCTTGTTGACGTCCCCTTCGTCGCCCTGCAGCGCGCGCGTCCACGCGGCAATCGCATCGGCCCAGCGTCCGCGCTTGGCGAGGATGTCGCCCATGTGCTCCTGCACGGTGGCGTTGCGCGGCATCTGCTGCGCGGCCGGCGTGGTGTATTTCTCCGCCTCGTCGTAGTCGCCGCGGCGGTAGTACGCCCAGCCGAGGCTGTCGAGATAGTTCGGGTTGTTCGGCTCGATGTCGAGCGCCCGGCGCACGAGGCGAATCGCCTCGTCGAGCTGCTGCCCGCGGTCCGCGAGCAGGTAGCCGAGATAGTTCAGCGCGTCGGCGTTGCCCGGCTCGAGCGCCACGAGCTGGCGGACGGTCCGCTCCGCGTCCTGCTTGCGTCCCGTGTTGCTATAGAGGTCCGCGAGCGCGAGCTGCGTGGTCGCGTCGTTCGGGTTCGCGCGCGCGACGGGTTCGAGCACCGTGATCGCGCGCGCGGCGTCGCCCAGCTGCTGCAGCGCGTGCGCGCGCAGCTGGGGGAACCGCAGGTCGTCGGGGTGCTGCATCTGCCCCTGGCCGGCGAAATCGGCCGCGCGCTGGTACTCCTTCGCGCCGAGCAGCGCGGCGATCCGGCGCACCTTCAGCTCCCGGCTGTTGGGCGCAACCGCGAGCGCCTTCGTGTACGAATCCGCCGCGTCCTTCAGCCGTCCCGCCTGCTCCTGGAACTGGCCGAGCATGTTCGCCACGCGCGGCTCGTCGTCCACGATCTCCTCGAGCGCGCCGATGGCGCTGTTCATGTCGCGCGCGACGACGAAGGCCTGCGCGAGCGCGAGGCGGCCCTGCACCGACAGCGGGTTCTCGTTGACGACGCGCGTCAGCGCCTGGATGGCCTTGTCGGCCTGGTTGTTGCGCGTATACAGGCGGCCGAGCGTGTACTGAAGGTTGAGATCGGTGAGCCCGGACGGATTGTCGGTGACCTTTTCGAGGTTCGCGATGGCCTGCCTGACGAGCTCGATGGCGGCGCCCTGCGCGGCCTGGCCGCGGCCGGTCTCCTCGGAGCGCGACGCGTAGAGCATGCCGAGCACGCGGTGCGCCTCGGAATTGCCGTCCTCGAGCTGAAGCGCCTCCTTGGCGACGCGCTCCGCGTCGCCGCCCGCATCACGGCGGAGGTGAAAGGCGGCGAGCTCCGCGCGCACCTCGGCCGACTTCGGGTCCGCCGCGACGGCTCTCTCGAGCTGCGCCTGCGCGCCCTTCGAGTCGCCGGCCGCTTCGAGGTGGCGGGCCATCAGGAAGTCGTAGTACGCATCGGCGTTGGTCTGCGCGGACGCGGTGCGCGGCGTCAGGCAAAGCGCCGCGCCAAGTGCAACGGACGCGACGTGCAAGGTGCGCATGGGCAAGGCGATCTTAGCTCAGAATGCTATAGTTTCCAGCGTGCCGATCGACGCAGAGTTGCTCGAAATTCTCGCGTGTCCGAACTGCAAGACCCCGGTGAAGCTCGTGAAGAACGGCACCGCGCTCAAGTGTGAAACCTGCCACCGGGTGTATCGGATCGACGATGACATCCCGATCATGCTCATCGACGAAGCAACGATTGAGCCGGAACGGGCCGGCTAATGGCTGGGTGGTGGATGGTGGGTAGTGGATCCTCCACCATCCATCCATGAGGATCCTGCTCGTCCGGCTGCGGCTGATCGGTGATGTCGTGCTGACCACGCCGCTGCTGCGTGCCATCACGCGCAGATATCCCGGCGCCCGGCTGACCTACCTGGTCGAACCCGCCGCCGTCCCCGTCGTCCGCGGCAATCCCAACCTCGCGCAGATCGTCGTCGCGCCGAAGCGGCGAGGCCTGGCTCGCGTGCGCGACGACATCTCGATCGCGCGGCGGCTGCGGCGCGAGCACTTCGACGTCGCGATCGACCTGCACGGCGGGCCGAGGGCCGCCTGGTTCACGTGGGCCAGCGGCGCGCCGATGCGCATCGGCTACGCCATCGCGGGGCGCGCGTGGATGTACACGCACGTCATCGGCCGCACTCCGGACGAGGCACCACGCGCATCGGTGGCGAACCAATGGGACCTGCTCGCGCCGCTCGACATCGGTCCCCCGGATTCCGCCCGCGACCCGCTCGAGATGGTCGAAGATCCGCAGGCCGCCGCATCCGTCGATCGCCGGCTGCGGGACGCGCGCATCACCGGCGCGCACCCGATAGTCGTCGTGCACGTGAGCGCGGGGAACCCGTTTCGCCGCTGGCCCCGCGAGTCGTTCGAGGCGCTCGTCGTTGCGCTCGCGCGGCGCGACCCGTCCCGGCGCATCATCCTCACGTCGGGGCCGTCCGACGCGTCGGCCGCGAAGGCGATTGCCGACGGCGCGCGCGCCACGCTCGGACCGTTGGCGGCCGCCGTGCCGGATACCGGTGAATTCGACCTCGCCGAGCTGCGGGCGCTGGTCGGACGCGCGGCGGTGTACATTGGGGGCGACAGCGGACCGCTTCATATCGCCGGCACGACGACCACGCCGATCGTCGCGCTGCTGGGGCCGACGCTCCCCGAGCGCTCGATGCCGTGGCGCGACGCGAGGTGGTTTGCCGAAGCCGTCGACGCGGGCCCGCTCGAGTGCCGGCCGTGCCGTCAGCGCGAGTGCGCGCCCGGCGACTTCCGCTGCCTGACGCGCATCACGGCGGACCAGGTGGCAGCAGCAGCGGAAAGAGCATTGGCTCGCGGACCGGGACAGAGCGGCGCGGACCCTTCGGGTCCGCGAGGCGAGCCTGAAAGGCTCGCCCCGCACCGGGAGATGGCAGGTTCATGACGACAGCAGCGATGAGCATGACGCACCCCCGGGTCGCGCCCGGCCTCGAGCGCGCGACCGTCGCGCTGCTCCTCTGCTTCGTCGCCTCGCTGCAGATCTCGATCGCCGCCGCGAACATCCTGCTGGCGCTGATGGTGGTCTGCTGGGTCGCGCAGATCGTCCAGGAGAAGACGCTGCCGGCCGTGCCGCGCTTCTTCTGGCCGCTCGCCGCCTACGCCGCGATCACGCTCGTCGTCTCGGCCTTCTCGCTCGATCCGCGCGTCAGCGTCGTCGACGACAAGCAGCTCGTGCTGTTCGTGATCGTGCCGGCGGTCTACCAGATCGCGCGCGGCGAACGCGCCGCGCTCGTCGTGGACGTCATCGTCTCGGTCGGCGCCGCGAGCGCCGCCTACGGCATCATCCAGTACGGGCTGCTGCACTACGACAACCTCGGACGCCGTCCCGAGGGCGCGATGTCGCATTACATGACCTACTCGGGCCTGTTGATGCTCGTCATCTGCGCGGCGGCGGCGCGGCTGATCTTCGGCCGGCGCGGCCGCACGTGGCCGGCGCTCGTCATGCCGGCGCTCGTGGTCGCCCTGGCGCTGACGCTCGGCCGCAGCGCCTGGATCGGCGCCTCCATAGCCATCGCGTTGCTGCTGGCGCTCAAGGACCTGAAGCTGACCGTGCTGCTGCCCGTGTTCATCGCGATCCTCTTCGCGGTCGCGCCGGGCACGGTGACGAGGCGCGTGATGTCGATCTTCGACCCGCAGGAGCCGACCAACCAGGACCGGCTCGCGATGATCGAGATCGGCGCGCGGATCGTCAACGACCATCCGCTGACGGGCGTCGGCCCCAACATGATTCCGCGCGTCTACGCGCAGTACCGGCCCGATTACGCGATCAACCCGGTCAACCCGCACCTGCACAACGTGCCGCTGCAGATTGCGGCCGAGCGCGGCGTGCCGGCGGCGCTGGTCTGGCTCTGGTTCGTCGGCGCGCTGCTCGTCGCGCAGTTCCGGCTGTTCCGGACGCAGACGGACAAGGTGCCCGCGGCCGCGGCGCTCGCGGCCGTCGCCGCGATGCTCGCCGCGGGACTCTTCGAGTACAACTTCGGCGACTCGGAGTTCCTGATGTTGTTCCTCGTCCTCGTCACGCTGCCGTTCGCGGCGGCACGCGACGAACATGCAACTGCCGCCGCTCGCGCCTGACCGCGCGGCCCGCCTCGTTTCCGGCTTCTCCACCGCGCACGTGCTCGTCATCGGCGACGCGATGCTCGACACGTTCATCGTGGGGCGCGTGACGCGCATCTCTCCGGAGGCGCCGGTTCCCGTCGTCGCCTTCGATCACGAGACGCACCGCGTCGGCGGCGCGGCGAACGTGGCGCACAACATCACCGCCCTTGGCGGCCACGCGACGCTCGTCGCGGTGACGGGGCAGGACGACAACTCGAAGACGCTGATGCAGGGGTGCCGCGACGCCGGCATCGAAGCCGGGTTCATCGCCACCGATTCAGACCGCGTGACGACGACCAAGGTCCGCATCGTCACCGAGCGCAACCAGCAGGTCGCGCGCGTCGATTACGAGAGCGACGCGGAGATCTCCGGGGACATCGAGCACGGGCTCGTCGGCGCCGTTCGCACCCACGGCGGCGACGCGTCGGCCATCATCGTCTCCGACTACCTGAAAGGCTGCGTGACGCGGCGCGTGATGGACGCCGCCCTCGACGTCGCGCGGCAACGGGGGATCCCGCTGCTGGTCGACCCGAAGATCCCGCACATCGACTATTACGCGGGCGCCACGCTGATCACGCCGAACCATCACGAGGCGGAAATCGCGACCCACTCGCGTATCCGGTCGGCGACGGATGCCCGGCTCGGCGCGAGCGCGTTTCGAGAGCTGGCGCGATGCGACGCGGTGCTGATGACGCGCGGCGACCAGGGCATGTGGCTGCTCGCGAGCGACGCCGAGGGGCAGCTCGCCGCGTCGGCGCGCGAGGTCGCGGACGTGACCGGCGCCGGCGACACGGTGGTCGCCACGCTGGCGCTGGCGATCGCGTCGGGCGCCACGATGCTCGACGCCGCGCACCTGGCCAACGAGGCGGCGGGCATCGCGGTCGGCAAGTTCGGCGCGGCGACCGTCACGCCGGCGGAACTGCTGCGCGCGCTGCAGGCCCACGCCGAGCGCTGACGATCACGGCCGTGCGCGCCACGCGACGTTCTCTCATCATCGGCCTCGACAGCCTGACGGCCGCGCTTGCGGTGCTGGCGATCGCCGTTGCCGCGGCCAGCGGCTTCGTCTTCACCGTGCTCGGCGTCCGCGTGTCGTTCAACACGCCTCAGCGCACACTCGAATGGCTCGTGCTCGCGATCGTCATTCGATGCATCGTCGATACGCGTATCGGCCCGTTCGGCAGGTTGACACCGCAATGGCAGCGCGCGCTCGATTCCATCGCCAGCGAACCGTTCCGTGTCGAGGCCTCACCGTCTGCGTGGCGGCGCACCGCGCTGGCGGCGCTCGGCATCGCAGCGGCGCTCGCGGTGCTGCTTCACGATCAATTGCGGGATTTCTACCTGGTACCGGACCTCGGCGATCCGCTGTTCTCGATGTGGCGGGTCGGATGGGTGGCGCACCAGATCGTCGCCGATCCACTCCACCTGTTCGACGGGAACATCTTCTACCCGACGCCTCTGACGCTCACGCTGTCGGATCCAGTGATTCTCCCGGCGCTGACCATCGCGCCGCTGCTCGCGCTCGGCGTCCACCCGGTCGTCGCGTACAACATCCTGTTCCTGTCCGGATTCTGGCTGTCGGGGATCGCGACGTATCTGCTCGTCGAGCGGCTGACCGGCTCGGGGCGGGCGGCGTTCGTCGCCGGGCTGACCTACGCGTGCTATTCGTACCGCTTCGAGCACTACAGTCATCTCGAGCTGCAGATGACGCAGTGGATGCCGCTGGCGCTGCTCGCGCTGCACCTCTTCGTTTCCACCGGACGCCGGTGGTACGCATTCGCTTTTGGCCTTGCGGTGGTGGCGCAGCTGTACTCGTCGCTGTATTACGCGGTGTTCTTTCTCATTTATGCGGCGGTGATAGGCCTGGGTCTGCTGCAGATCCATCGGCAGTCGATCCGCAGGCTCGTGGGGCCGCTCGCGTCCGCGGGGCTCGTCGCGCTCGTGATTGCCTTGCCACTCGTCCGCGCTTTCAGCGCCGCGAAACCCATAAAGGGTGAACGTCCCGAGTCCGAGGTGGCCTACTACAGCGCGCTACCTGCGGATTACCTGCGCGCGCAGCAATACAGCGCGCTCTGGCACAACCGGCTTCGCCCGCCGCGACCGGAGCGCACGTTGTTTCCTGGCGCGGCACCTCTGATACTCGCGGCCGCTGGCATGGCGCCACCACTGGGTGCCCTGCGGCTGGTGTATACGGCAGGCCTGCTGGTCGCGTTCGACGGATCGCTCGGGCTGAACGGGATCGTCTATCCGCTGCTGTTCCACACGCCGAGTCCCATCCGCGAACTCCGCTCGCCGGCGCGTTTCGCGGCGCTGGTCGGCCTGACGCTGGCGGTTCTCGCGGGCTTCGGCGCTCGGCGGGCGCTGCGCTGGCGCCAGTCGCGCTCCTATCAGCGCGCCGCATTCGCCGCGCTCATCGCGTTCGTCATGATCGACGCGTGGCCGGCGCTCGTGCTGACACCTGTCTGGAGGGACCCGCCGCCAATCTACGAGGTGCTGAAATACACGCCGAACGCGACCATCGCCGAACTGCCGCTGCTCGATGACGAAACCGGCAATCTTCCGTTCATGTATTTCTCGCTGTGGCACCGCGCGAGGATGGTCAACGGCTACAGCGGGTTCATCCCGAAGTCGTACGCCGACTTCCGCAAGGAGATGGTGTTCTTTCCCGATGCGAGAAGCATCGGCGCGCTGCGCGCGCGTGGCATCACCTACGTCAGCGTGAACTGCGGGCTGTACTACCCCGGCTGCGTCGAGCTGATGGACGCGATGCGCCACGACACACGCCTCCGCCTGACCGCCGACGGCTCATGGAACAACCAGCCGGTGCAGCTCTACGAGGTGCTCGCGCCGTAGCTAATGAAAGCCGCGGGTCTTGACGACGCCGCCTTCGGCGCCCGCGAGCGCGTGGTAGACGACGAACGCGTCGGGGTCGATCTCGCGGACGATCGCCTTCACCTTGCCGATCTCGAGCCGCGTCACCACGCAGTACAGGATGTCGCGCTCCCGGCCGCTCATCCCGCCGAACCCGCGATAAATCGTCACGCCGCGGCCGAGCGCGTGCATGATCCGCTGCCGGATCTGGCCGTGGTGATCGGAGACGATCGTGACCGCCGTGTACTCGTCGATGCCGTGGATGACGAAGTCGAGCGTCCGCGCCGCGGCCAGGTAGGTGAGGATGGAATAGAGCGCGGGCTCGACGCCGAGCAGCGCGATCGCCGAGAGGAACAGCACCGCGTTGAAGCCGAGGATGATGTCGCCGACGCGCAGCAGGTCGCCGCGGCGGCTGATCAGCAGCGCCGCGATCTCGGTGCCGTCGAGCACCGCGCCGCCGCGGATGGCGAGGCCGATGCCGGCGCCGAGGAAGAATCCGCCGAACACCGCGGTGAGCACGAGGTCCGGCGTCACGTCGGGGAACGGAATGAAGGCGAGCGCGCCCGCCAGGCCCGCGATGCCGAGCACGCTCCTCGCGGCGAACACCGCGCCCATCTGGTGGAAGCCGAGCGCGACAAACGGCAGGTTGATGGCCGGCAGCAGCGCGGCCAGCGGCAGCCCCGTGACGCGCGAGACGAGCATCGACACGCCGGTCACGCCGCCGTCGATGAACCCGCTCGAGACCAGGAAGCCCTTGATGCCCATGGCCGCCGACAGGATGCCGGCCGCGATGAGCGCGGCGTTCAGCAGCTCGCGGCGAAAGGGCGATCTCAATGGCGGAAGTGTCTGCGGCCCGTGAACACCATCGCGAGGCCGCGCTCGTCGGCGGCGGCAATCACCTCCTGATCGCGCACCGACCCGCCGGGCTGCACGACCGCGGTCGCCCCGGCATCCGCCACCGCATCGAGCCCGTCGCGGAACGGGAAGAACGCGTCGGAGGCCGCGACCGATCCTTTCAACACATCCGGCCCGATGGCATCGGCCTTCATGCGCGCGACCTTCGCGGCATCGACGCGGCTCATCTGCCCGGCGCCGATGGCGAGCGTGCGGTCGGCGGAGGTGAAGAGGATGGTGTTCGACTTCACGTGCGCGCAGATACGCCACGCGAACCGCAGCGCCTGCCACTCCGCTACGGTTGGCTGCCGCTTCGTCACCACGCGAAGGTCGCCCGCCGGCCACGGCTGCGACGCTTCCGCCACGCGGTCGCGCGACTGCACGAGGACCGCGCCGAGAATGGATCGCAGCTCGCGCCCGCCATCCTTCGCCATCGCCGTGAAGTCCGCCGTGACCAGACGCAGGTTGGCTTTCGTCGCCAGGACGGCGCGCGCGTCGTCATTCACCCCCGGCGCAATCACCGCCTCGATGAAGGTGGACACGATGGCCTGCGCCGTTTCCCTGTCTATCGCGCGATTCAGGCCGACGATGCCGCCGAAAGCGGCCAGCACGTCGGCGTCGCGCGCACGGACGTAGGCGTCGGCTGCGCTCGCGCCGGTCGCGGCGCCGCACGGGTTCGTGTGCTTGACGACCGCCGCCGCGGGTTCCTCGAACTCGAGCACGATTCGCGCCGCGGCGTCGAGATCCAGCAGGTTCGTGTACGACAGCTCCTTGCCCTGCAGCACCTGCGCGTTGCCGAGGCCTGTTGCCCCCTCTTCCGCGTACCACGCCGCTTGCTGGTGCGGGTTTTCGCCGTAGCGCAGGTCGCGGACCTTCCGCAGCGCCAGGTTGATCGTTGGCGCCGACAGCTCTGGCGGGTCCGACCGCCTCCGCGCTTCGCGCTCCGGCGAGTCCGCCGAAGCCTCGGCGAAGGCGGAAAGGACCCGCCCTACGCTACCGATCTCCCGGCGAAAGCCGTTCGCGTCGACGACAACCGTCCCAAGCGCTGACGCGATAGCCGTGTCGTAGCCGCCGGTGTGCGCGAACGCCTTGCGCGCGAGGTCGAACCGGAACGCGCGCGCCGGCCCGCCGGCGCGATCGAGCTGCTCGAGCACGGCCGGGTAATCCGACGGCGAGACGACGACGAGCACGTCCTGGAAGTTCTTGGCCGCGGCGCGCACGAGGCTCGGGCCGCCGATGTCGATCTCCTCGACGAGCGCCTCGAACGGCGTGTCGGGGTTCGACGCGGCCTTCACGAACGGGTAGAGGTTCACGGCGACCAGGTCGATGAGCGTGATGCCGTGGGTCGAGGCGGACGCGAGGTCTTCGGGACGCCCCCGGCGCGCCAGGATGCCGCCGTGCACCAGCGGGTGCAGCGTCTTGACGCGGCCGTCCATCATCTCGGGGAACCCGGTCACGTCGGCGACGCCGATCACGGCGAGGCCGGCCTCCCGGAGCGCCCTGGCGGTCCCCCCGGTCGAGACCAGTTCGAAGCCCCTGGCGGCCAGTCCACGGGCAAAATCGGCCAGTCCGGTCTTGTCCGAGACGCTGATCAGGGCTCTATGCATGAGCGGAACTGCGCAAGGGAGTAACAGGCCGATCGTATTGAAAGAGCGGTGCTTCCGGTCCCAGACTCTTGACAGACGTGTAACGGATGCTTAGGATAGCGCTGCGTTAAGGGGCGTTCCCTCAGCGTAGCAGTCGAGGCCGCGCAAGCACTCGCGGTCTTTTTTTGTGCCCGGAAGCTCATCTGCAGCGTGACGGGTTTTAAGTAGGGAAGAAGAACGATGCGTATCACAGGTAAGGTCAAGTGGTTCAACAACGCCAAGGGCTACGGTTTCATTGAACGGGAGGGTGGCAGCGACGTGTTCGTACACTATTCCGCAATCAGTGGCAACGGCTTCCGGTCCCTGGAAGAGGGTCAGGCCGTCGAGTTCGAGATCGTCGACGGCCCCAAGGGTCCGCAGGCGGGGAACGTCACCAAACCCTAGAACCACTTCACGACCTGCCCGGCGCCCCTCCCGGCGCCGGGCTTCATACCCGGCACTCCCCCTCACCCTTCTCCTTCGTCCTTCGCACTCCCCTTCATCGCCCGCGCGGTGAATGCGACCTTTCCCTGCTTCACGGCCACGCGGAAGGCGACCTCGGAGGTCCCTTTCTGCTTGAAGGCGCCGACCTGCGTCTTGATCAGGTCCGCGAACTTGTGGAACGGGATGGCGTCCTCGCCCACCTCGCGGCGCGCCTCGGCCAGGCTCTCGTAGAGATCCTGCAGCTTGTCGATCTCCCGGATTGGATCGCTGAAGGTCGTCACGTGCAGGATGCGGTCCTGCGGCCGCTTCGGCCTGTCCTCGGCCGGCGGCTTCAGGTTGGCGAACGGCCCGGGACGTCCCTCTTCGCGCGCCTTGAGGCCGCGGTCCCAGAGGTCGCTGAAGGTCTGGAAGCGTGACTGCAGCGTGTGGAAACGGAAGCGCCCGCCGGTGTTCGAGATGTGGGTGTTATCGAGACGGCGCACCATCGCGTTGACGCGCCCGCGGGTTTCCCACGGCGGCCGCGGCAGGCGGCCGGAGAAGAACATGTTGTACTCCGCCTCGAGGCGCTTCAGCTCCGCTTCGAGGATTTCGAGCTCGCGATCGAGGTCGGAGGACTCCTGCTTGGCCACCTTTCGATCATTCTAGACCACCGGAACAATGGTGCCGCCGATCGCCTGCTTCACGTCCGTCATCTGCGGTGCCTCGGACGTGAGACGAATCGCCGCCGCGATCCACGCGACAGGCATGCCGGATTTGGCTTGCATAGCGACCTCCGTGCCTCCGTGGCCCGTGTCCGGTGTGAGGCGCTCGAACTAGAAAATCGTGGCGATCGACTGTGCCGCCAGGTCGAGCACCTGCGTCGGCAGGATGCCGAGGTAGAAGATCGCGGCGATGGACACCGTCAACGCGGCCATGCTGACCGCGTTCACGTGGACGCGCGGCGCGTCGGTGCCGCTCTCCTGCATGTACATCATCACGACGACGCGCAGGTAGAAGAAGACGGAGATGACGCTCGTCAACACGCCGATGACGGCCAGGCCGTAGTCGCCGGCGCTGACGGCGGCGCTGAAGATGTACCACTTGCCGATGAAGCCGGCGGTCGGCGGCAGGCCGCCGAGCGACAGCAGGCAGACGGTCATCAGCGCCGACAGACCCGGGTGGCTGTACCAGAGCCCCGCGTAGTCGAGCAGCTCGTCGTTGGCCTGGTCGCGCGCGCCGAGCAGCGCGATGACGCCGAACGCCGCGAGATTGGTGATCGCGTACGCCGCCAGGTAGAAGAGAATCGCGGCCTTCCCCACCTCGTTCGCCGCAACGAGGCCGACCAGCAGGTAGCCGCCGTGCGCGATGCTCGAATACGCGAGCATCCGCTTCAGGTTCGTCTGCGCGACCCCCACGACCGTTCCGAGAATCATCGTCGCCGCCGCGATGACCCAGACGATGGGCGCCCAGTCCGCGCTGAACGGCTCGAACGACGAGAGGAACACGCGCGCGAACGCCGCGAACGCCGCGGCCTTGACGCCGGTGGACATGAAGCCGGTGACGATGGCCGGCGCCCCCTCGTACGCGTCGGGCGTCCACATGTGGAACGGCACCGCGGAGATCTTGAACGCGAAGCCGACCAGCAGCAGGCCGAGCGCCACGAGAATCAGCGGATTGTCCGACAGCGATTGCGCGGCGAGATACGAGCCGATCCGATCCAGGTGCGTGCTGCCCGTCAGTCCGAAGGTGAAGGCGATGCCGTAGAGGAAGAACGCGCTCGAGAAGGCGCCGAGCAGGAAGTACTTGAAGGCGGCCTCGGTCGCGCGCGGATCCTCGCGGCGGATGCCGGTGAGCACGTACACCGCCAGCGACAGCACCTCGAGCGCGATGAAGATCACCAGCAGGTCGTTCGCGGTCGCCATCATGATCATGCCGGCGATCGAGAACAGGATCAGCGTGTAGTACTCGCCGGGCGGGATGCCGTCCCGATGGATCACCTGCGACGAGAACATGATCGTCAGGATGCCGACGACGACGAGCACGAGCGTCACGAAGAGACCGAAGTTGTCGCCCGAGATGACGCCGAAGCTGACGGTGTTGCCGTTCCAGAGAAACGCCGCCGAAATGCCGGCGCCGAGGAGGCCCACGATGCCGAGGCCGCCGACGGGCATGCGCTCGCCGGGCTCGCGGAACGCCTCGGCCGCCATGCAGGCCAGCGCGGCCAGGGTGACCGAGAGCATCGGCACGATGGCCTGCATGGAGCCGAGGATCGCTCCCATCAGCGGCTCACCTCGCCCGGTCCGGCCGCCGCCGGCCTCGATCGCGGAGCGTTCTCGACGCGCAGCGTCTGCGTGTTCTGCAGCCGATCGACGATCCGCGTGACCGACGGCTCCATCGGCCGCAGGAACACCATCGGGAACACGCCCATCACGAGCGCGATCGCGCAGAGCGGGATCACCGAGCCCCACTCGTGCGGCAGCAGGTCCGGCAGCCCCCGGTTCTCGGCGTGCGTCACCTTCCCGTAGTACACGCGCTGGAACATCCACAGCATGTAGACGGCAGAGAGGATCACGCCGAGACCGGCGCCGACGACGTATCTCGGGTCCCAGCGGAAGGCGCCGAGCAGGATCAGGAATTCGCCGACGAAGCCGTTCAGGCCCGGCAGCCCGATGGAGGCGAGCGTGATGATCATGAAGGCGGCGGTCAGGCGCGGCATCACGGCCTTGAGTCCGCCGAATTCGCTGATCAACCGGGTGTGCCGGCGATCCGACAGCATGCCGACGATGAGGAAGAGGCCGCCGGTGCTGACGCCGTGCGCGAGCATCTGGTAGACGGCGCCCTGCATGCCGTTGACGTTCATCGCGCAGATGCCGAGCACGACGAACCCGAGGTGGCTCACCGACGAATACGCCACCAGCTTCTTCATGTCGGGCTGCACCATCGCGACGAGCGCGCCGTAGATGATGCCGATGACCGCGAGCACCGCGATCCACGGCGCGAAGTACGTGGCCGCGAGCGGGAAGAGCGGGAACGCGAAACGGATGAGCCCGTAGGTGCCCATCTTCAGCAGCACGCCCGCCAGGATGACCGAACCGGCGGTCGGCGCCTGCACGTGCGCGTCGGGCAGCCACGTGTGGAACGGGAAGAGCGGCACCTTGATCGCGAACGCGACGGCAAAGGCGAGGAAGAACCAGTACTGCGTCGTGGGAGCGATGTCGAGCGTGTAGAGCTTGAGCAGGTCGAAGCTGTACGAACCGGTGGCCGCGTTGTGCAGGTACGCGAGGCCGAGGATGGCAATCAGCATCAGGACGCTGCCGGCCATCGTATAGAGCATGAACTTGATGGCCGCGTAGATGCGCTGGTCGTAGCCCCAGATGCCGATCAGGAAATACATCGGGACGAGCATCGCGTCCCAGAACACATAGAAGAGGAACAGATCGAGCGAGAGGAACACGCCGATCATGGCCGCCTCGAGGAGCAGCAGGAAGATGTAGAACTCCTTCACCTTCTTCTCGATGCCGATCCACGACGACAGCACGGCGACCGGCGTCAGGAAGCCGGTCAGCACGACGAGCAGCAGGCTGATGCCGTCGATGCCGAGGTAGTAGTCGATGCCGAACGCGGGAATCCAGAGGCGGCGTTCGACGAGCTGGAACTCCGCGGAGCCCGGGTTGAACGCCGCCCATATGGCGAGCGTGACCACGAAGACCGCGATCGACACGATGAGCGTGATCCACCGGATGAGCGCGTTGCGCTGCCCGTCGGCGTTGCCGACGAAGACCAGCAGCACGGCGCCCGCGACCGGCAGCATCCACGAAATCGACAACAAGGGAAGATTCAATCAGTCTCCCTGCCGTGGAGGTCCTTTCGGACCCGCCGGATCAGTCGCGTAGGGCGGGTCCTTTTGGACCCGCCGGATCTCCCTATCTCCAAAGGTAATAGCCCAATATCAGCACGACGCCGACCAACAGCGAGCCGGCGTACGTGCGCACCGATCCGCTCTGCAGCCGCCGAAGCAACGAGGCGCTCCCATCGACGATCGACGCCGTGCCGTTGACGGCGCCGTCGATCACGTTCACGTCGATGCCGCGCCACAACCCTTCCTGCGACACGATGCGGATTGGCTGCACGATGGTGGCGTCGTAGACCTCGTCCACGTAGTACTTGTTCAGGAGCAACCGGTACAAGCCTGGGAAACTCGCGGCCGCCTTGTCAGCAATCTCGCGCCGCCTGAGCCAGATGAACGCGGCGAGCCCGATGCCGACGAGCGCGACGATGCTCGACACGACCATCAGCGAGAGCTCGAGCCCTTCCCCACCCGCCTCACCAGCCTCACCCGCCCCCGGCTCGCCGACTTCGCCGACAGCCCGATCGGCGAGCGTCGTGGCCGAGCGGGCGGCGAAGGACGGCGCGAGCCACGCGCCGAGCGCGTTGCTGCCGCCGAGCGCGTGCGGCACGCCGACGTACCCGGCGAGCACCGATCCCAGTGCCAGGACGACGAGCGCCAGCGCCATCGCCGGCGGCGCGTCGTGCAGATGGCCATTGCCGTGACCATGACCGTGCGCTGGTGCTGCGAGCGTGCCGTGGACATCCGCGTGCTTGGCAGGTTCCTCCTCTTCCTGATGCGCCGGCGCGGGCGCATCGTGGCGGCGATCGCCGTGGAAGGTCAGGAACACGAGCCGGAACATGTACGTCGCGGTCAGCAGCGACGTCAGGATGCCGACGGTCCAGAGAATGACGTGCCCGCGCGCGAAGGTCTCGAAGAGAATCTCGTCCTTGCTGAAGAAGCCCGCGAGCAGCGGGACGCCGGCAATGGCCAGCGATCCGATCAGGAACGTCCAGTACGTGATCGGCAGGCCCGCCTTCAGCCCGCCCATGTTGCGAATGTCCTGCTCGCCGTGGAGCGCGTGAATCACCGCGCCCGAGCCGAGGAAGAGACACGCCTTGAAGAACGCGTGCGTGTAGAGATGGAAGATGCCGGCGCCGAACGCGCCGACGCCCATCGCCAGGAACATGTAGCCGAGCTGCGAGACGGTCGAGTAGGCGAGCACGCGCTTGATGTCGTTCTGCACGAGCCCGATGGTCCCGGCCATCAACGCCGTGGCCGCTCCGATGACCGCCACCACCGCCATCGTTTCCGGCGCGTGGCTGAAGAGCACCGCGTTGCGCCCGATCATGTAGACGCCCGCCGTGACCATCGTCGCCGCGTGAATCAGCGCGGAGACGGGCGTCGGCCCTTCCATGGCGTCGGGCAGCCAGACATACAGCGGGATCTGCGCCGACTTGCCCGTGGCGCCGATGAAGAGCAGCAGCGTCCCCACCGAGAGCACGCCGAAGGTCGGCTCGGTTCCCAGCGGAGCAACGGCCGATGCGATGCGCTGGAAGTCGAGCGTGCCGAAGCGGACGAACAGCAGCAGCGTGCCGAGGATGAACGCGTAGTCGCCGATGCGGTTGACGACGAACGCTTTCTTGCCCGCGTCGGCGGCCGACCGCTTCTCGAACCAGAAGCCGATCAGCAGGTACGAGCAGAGGCCGACACCCTCCCACCCGATGAACAGCACGAGGAAGTTCGCGCCGAGCACGAGCACGAGCATGAAGGCGGCGAACAGGTTGAGATACGAGAAGTAGCGCGCGTACTCGGGGTCGCTCTCCTCGTGCATGTAGGCCGTCGAGTAGATGTGGATGAGCGATCCGATGCCGGTGATGACGAGAATCATCACCGACGCCAGCGGATCGACGCGCAGCGTGAGGTCGAGCACGAAATCGCCCGAGGCGATCCAGGTGTAGAGCGTCTGCTCGATCGCGCGCTGCGCCGGCGCAAGGTTCGCCACCTGCCACACGACCGCGACGGAGACCGCGAACGACGCGAGCATCACGAGCGACGCCAGGCCGCCCGAGACGGTCTTCGGGAGCCGGCGCCCCATCGACGCGTTGATTGCAAAGCCGAGCAGCGGGAACAGCGGGATGAGGGCGATCATCACCACTTCAGCGACGTGAAGGCATCCGGGTTGAGCGACTCGCGGTGCCGAAACAGGCCGATCACGATCGCGAGCCCGACGGCCGCCTCGGCGGCGGCGACGGTCATGACGAAGAAGGTGATGATCTGCCCGTCCACGTTCCCCTGCGCGCGTCCGAAGGCGACGAACGAGAGGTTGACGGCGTTCAGCATGATTTCGATCGACAGGAGAATCGTGATCAGGTTGCGCCGCAGGAACACGCCCGCCGTGCCGATCGCAAACAGGATCGCCGAGACGATCAGGTAGTGCCCGAGCGGGATCACCGGCCTGTCTCCCGTGCCGCCAGGAGGACGGCGCCGACCATCGCGACCAGGATCAGGATCGAGGTCGCCTCGAACGCGAACACGTAGTCGGTGAAGAGCACGCGCCCGACGGAGCGCACCGAGCTGATGGCCGCGACGTCGCCGCGCGCACCGACCGCCGCCGAGGCGTCGTTGACGCGGACCAGCGCCCAGACCAGCTGGATGATCAGCAACCCCGCGAGCAGCGCGCCGAACCGCGCCACGCCCGGCCGGCGCAGCGGGTGCGTG
>DASQAX010000244.1:0-7433 GCA_035635535.1 Vicinamibacterales bacterium
CAGGATGTTCGCCGATTCGGTCATCTCGACCATGAAGGTCGAGCGACCCCCGGCGAGGTCGTCGGCCGCGCCCACGCGGGTGAACACTTGGTCGATCGGCCCTAGGCGCGCCGATTTCGCCGGCACGAACGATCCCACGTGCGCCATGAGAACGATAAGCGCGACCTGCCGCATGTAGGTCGACTTGCCGCCCATGTTGGGGCCGGTGACGAGGAGCAGCTGGCGCGAAGGCGAAAGGCGCACGCTGTTGGCGATGAACTGCTCGATCTGCGCTTCGACGACCGGATGGCGGCCTGCGTCGATCTCGAGCGCGATGTCCGCCGTGAATTCCGGGCGGCAATAGCCGCGCCGGGCCGCCGTCGCCGCGAAGCAGGCGAGCAGGTCGAGCTGCGCGAGCGCCCGCGCGATGCGCTGCAGCACCGGGACGTGGGGTGCGAGTGAGGCCAGCAGCTCGTCGTAGAGCGTCTTCTCCAGAGCGAGCGCGCGGTCTCGCGCCGAGAGCGCCTTGTCCTCGAAGGCCTTCAGCTCGGGCGTGATGTAGCGCTCGGCATTCTTGAGGGTCTGGCGGCGGCGGTAGTCGGCGGGCGTCTTGCCGGCGTGCGCGTTGGTGATCTCGATGTAGAAGCCGTGGACGTTGTTGTAGGCGACGCGCAGGTTGGGGATGCCGGTGCGCGCGCGCTCGCGGCTCTCGAGCTCCGCGAGGAAGGTTCCGGAGTCGGTCTGCAGAGCGCGCAGCTCGTCGAGCTCCTTGTGATAGCCGCCGGCGATCACGCCGCCGTCGCGCACCATCGCGGCCGGATCCTCCATGACCGCGCGGCGGAGGAGGGCGAGGCAGTCCTCCGGCACCTTCAGGTCGTCCAGCATCTTCGCGAGAAGCGCGGCGTCCTTCGGCACCGCGGGCACAAGCTCGGGCAGGAGCGCGAGGCTGTCGCGCAGCGACGAGAGATCGCGCGGCCGCGCGTTCTTCAGCGCGACACGCCCGGTGATGCGCTCGACGTCGGCGAAGCGCCGCAGCAGCTTGTGGATTCCCTCGTGCGCTCCGGCGAGCGCGGCGACGGCGCCGTGGCGCGCGTCAAGGGCCGCGTGATCTCGAAGCGGATGGTGCAGCCAATGCCGCAACAGCCGGCTGCCCATGCCGGTGGCGCAGTCGTCGAGCACCGAGAACAGCGTCGGCGCCGGCTCGCCGCGCAGCGTCTCGGTGAGCTCGAGGTTGCGGCGCGTCGCCGCGTCCATGCGGACGTACTCGCTCGCGCGCTCGGGGACGACCGCGACGACGTGCGCCAGCGCCTGCCCCTGGGTCTTGCGCGCGTACTCGAGCAAGGCGCCCGCGGCTCCGATCGCCGGCTCCAGGTCCTCGCAGCCGTAGCCGGCGAGGCTCGCCGCACCGAGCTGCTTCAAGAGCATCTTCCTGCCCGCGTCGAAGTCGAAATGCCATTCGGGCAGCCGGGTGACCGCGAATCCGACCGGTTCCGCGCCCTCGGCCGCGAGGATTTCCGCCGGGCCGATGCGGCGCAGCTCGTTGTCGAGAAGCTGGGGCGCGATCTCGGTGACGCGCAGCTCGCCGCTCGCGAGATTGAGCCACGCGAGCCCCACGGCGCCCTTCGCGCGGGCGAGCGCGAGCAGGATGTTGTCGGACTTTTCGTCGAGCAGCTCGGCGTCAGTGAGCGTGCCCGGCGTGACAATGCGCGTGACCTGTCGGTCGACCGGACCTTTGGACGTGGCCGGATCGCCGATCTGCTCGCAGATCGCCACCGATTCGCCGAGGCGCACCAGCTTGGCGAGATACTGATCGACCGCGTGGTAGGGCACGCCCGCCATCTTGATCGGCGCGCCGGCCGAAGCGCCGCGCGTGGTAAGCGTCAGATCGAGAAGGCGCGAGGCGCGCTCGGCGTCGCCGTAGAACATCTCGTAGAAATCGCCCATGCGGTAGAACAGCAGGATGTCCGGATGCTGCGCCTTGATGCGCAGGTACTGCTGCATCATCGCCGTGGTACCGGGAAGATCCGGCGAAGGCGTTTGATTTCCCGTTTCGACGCTTGGAGTTGCGGAATTTCGCCGTTGCATCTTGATCATCAGTCCCTGTGGCGCAGACATGTTGCAGGAGGGGCGCAGACCTTGCAAGCCAACTCAGGCAAAATAGCGGCTATGGCAAGACCGCAGACGGCGAGAAGCACGCGACGAGCGCGCGATGAGCTAACGGTGTCGCACCGCGAGCGACTCGTCGAGGAACTGCTCGCCGATCCGAAGCTTGCCGTGGAGTACCTATTGGCGGCAGCGGAAGACAGCGATCCTCGGGTCTACTTCACGGCGGTGAGGACTGTGACGGGACAGTAGGAGGGTCCGCCGGTTAGCCAAACTCGGTCCTGCTAGAAGGACGAGGTGACGCCGGGATGGGAACCGGTCGTCGGCCAATGTCGGTTGCGACCCTGAGCGGCCGGTCGCCTTTCTCCATACCGGACATTGCTGTGGCGCTCGCGCCGGGCGTGCTGAAGCGTCGCGGGGCGCGACCTATTTCCTGAATCTGCCGACCAGCCGCTCCATATACAGGTACACGACGGGCGTGGAGAACAGCGTCAGCGCCTGCGACAGCAGCAGCCCCCCCACCATCGCGATTCCCAGCGGCCGGCGCAGTTCGGATCCGGCACCCGTTCCGAGGGCGAGGGGCAGCGCGCCGAGCATCGCCGCCATGGTCGTCATCATGATCGGGCGGAAGCGCAGCAGGCAGGCTTTGTAGATGGCGTCCTCGGCGGAAGCCCCTTTGGTCCTCTCCGTGATCGAGACGTCGACCATCATGATGCCGTTCTTCTTGACAATCCCGATCAGCAGGATGATGCCGATGAGGGCGATCAGCGAGAAATCGTAGCGAAACAGCATCAGCGCGAGCAGCCCGCCGACGCCTGCCGACGGCAGCGTGGACATGATCGTGAGGGGGTGGATGTAGCTCTCGTAGAGCATGCCGAGGACGATGAAGATCGCGAGCAGCGCGGAGGCGATCAGGAAGGGCTGGCTCGCAAGGGAATCCTGGAAGGCCTTGGCGCTGCCGGCGAAGATCGACGTGAGCCCCGCGGGCATGCCCAGCGAACGCTCCTTGGCCTTGATCGCATCGACGGCCTGGCCGAGCGATCGGCCCGGCGCCAGGTTGAACGACAGGGTCACCGCGGGAAACTGCCCGTCGTGGTTCACGGTCAGCGGCGCCGAGGAGCGCTCCAGCGCGCTGATCGCGCGCAGCGGAACCGGCTGCCCGGTCTTCGACGGAACGTACAGCCGCCCGAGCGCGTTCTCGTCGAGCTGGAAGCGCGGGTCCACCTCGAGGATGACGCGGTAGACGTTCACCTGCGTGTAGTAGGTGGCGACCTGGCGCTGGCCGAACGCGTCGTAGAGCGTGTCGTCGACGCTCTGGAGCGCGACACCCAGCCGCGCCATCGCTTCGCGGTCGACCACCACCTTGAGCCGCGGTGCCGTGGGCTCGACATCCCCGGCGACATCGCGGATGTCGGGGATGGTGCGCAGCGCGCCGAGCATGCGCGGCGTCCACGCCTGGAGCTCGGCGAGGTTCGCGTCCCGCAGCGTGTACTGGAACTGCGTCTTGCTGACGCGTGCGCCGACCTGGAGGTCCTGGCGAGCCTGCATGCGAAGAACGATCTCCGGCACGCCCTTGGCGCGCTCATTGACGCGATCGATCACCCGGTAGACGGACGCCTTGCGCACGCCGAAGGGCTTGAGGTCGATCAGCATCCGTCCCACGTTCGTGGACGGGTCGCCCTCGATCCAGTAATACACGTTCTCGATGTCCTCGTCCTGCCTGACCAGATCTGCCATGGTGCGCATGCGCTCCGCCATCGCTGCATAGGAAATGTCGGACGACGCTTCGGTGACCCCGGCGATGAGCCCGTTGTCCTGTTGGGGAAAGAATCCCTTGGGGATCAAGACGTACAGCAATATGGTGATGCCAAAGGTGACGAAGATGAACATCAGCATGAAGAACTGGTGCGCCAGGACCCATCGCAGCCCTCTTGCGTAGCCGTGGATGACGCGATCGAACCACAGTGCGGCGCGCCTCTTGAGCGCACTCTCTTTCCTGTCGCGCTCCTTCACCAGCAGTCGCGCGCACAACACCGGGGTCAGCGTGAGCGAAACTACGCCGGACAGCAGGATCGCGATGGCCGCCGTGTTGGCGAACTCGTGGAAGAGACGGCCGACGACGCCTCCCATGAAGATCAACGGGATGAACACCGCGACGAGCGAAACGGTCATCGAGACGATCGTGAAACCTATTTCGCCCGAACCTCTCAGGGCGGCCATCTGCGGATCCTCCCCTTCCTCGATGTGGCGCATGATGTTTTCCAGCATCACGATCGCGTCGTCGACGACGAAGCCGACCGAGACGGTGAGCGCCATCAGCGAGACGTTGTCCAGCGAATAGCCGATCACGTACATTGCCGCCATGGTGCCGAGCAGGGACAGCGGGATCGCGACCGCCGGGATCAGCGTGGCGCGTAGGCTGCGTAGGAAGCCGTAGACCACGATGACCACCAGCAGACACGAGATGCCGAGCGTGGCGAGAACGTCCCTGACCGAGGCGCGGATCGCCTGAGTCCGGTCTCCCAGCAGCACCAGGTGCACCGACGCCGGCAGGTCGCGCTGCAGCGTGGGCAGCCGGGCCTTGACCCTCTCGACCGTCGCGTTCAGGTTGTAGCCGACCTGCTTGTGGACGTCGATCATCACGGCCTGGTGGTGGCCGACCCACGCGCCCTGCTTCACGTCCTCGACGGAGTTCACGACCGCTCCCAGATCGCGAAGCTTCGCCGAGGCGCCGCTCCGGGACGTAAGCGTGATCGCGCCGAACTCCGCCGCGTCGGACAGCTGGTCGTTGCTGTCGAGCAGGATAGATTGCCGGGCGCTGTTCAGCGTGCCCTTCGGGCCGTTCGCGGTCGACTCGCCGATCCGCTGGCGCACGTCCTCGAGGTTGAACCCGAGGCCCGCGAGCTGGCCGGGATCGACCTGGACGCGCACGGCGGGTTTTTGGCGGCCGTGGTAGTCGACCAGTCCCACGCCAGTGACGCGGGTGATCTCGGGGGCGAGGAAATTCTCGACGTAGTCGTCGACTGCCGCGATCGGCAGCGCGTCGGAATACACGGCAATCGTCATGAGCAGCGCGTCGGAGGGATTCTTCTTCTCGAACGTGGGCGGGTGCGGAAGGTTCTTGGGAAGGTCCGTGAGCGCGGCGTTGATCGCAGTCTGGACGTCGAGCGCGGCGGAGTCGACGCTCCGCGACAGGTCGAACTCGACGGTGATCGAGCTCGATCCGAGGGAGCTGGTGGAAGTCATCGCGACCACGCCCGGCTGGATGGCCAGCGATCGCTCCAGCGGCGACGTGACCGACGAGGCCATGGTCTCGGCGCTCGCGCCCGGCAGCGACGCGGCCACGGCGATCGTCGGAATGTCCACCTGCGGCACGCCCGCGATCGGAAGCTGGGTGTACGCGGAGATCCCGACGAACAGGACGCCCAGCATCAACATGGAAGTCGCGACCGGCCGGGCGATGAACCACGCTGAGACGTTCAATGAGCCTTCCTCATTTCACGCTGACCCGGGCCCCGTCCTCGATCTGGAACTGGCCTTCCACAACCACGGACTCGCCTCCTGACAGGCCGTTGGTGACGACCATCTGGCCGTCGCTTTCCTGGCCCGTGACCACGCGACGGATCCGGGCGATGCCGTCGCCGACGACATAGACGATGGGGCCGCCGGCGCCGGCCTGAACCGCGGCGGCAGGCACGACGACGGCGTCGTGGATCGTGCCGAGGAGAATACGTGCGGTGACGAACTGCCCGGGCCACAGCGCCTCCTTCGCGTTGGAGAAGGTCGCCTTGCAACGGATCGTTCCGGTCGTCGCGTCGATCTGGTTGTCGATGAGCGTCAGCTCGCCCTGGTCGAGCATGCTCGATGCGTCCTGCGTCAGCGCCACGACGCGCAGGGCGGCGTGCGCCTGTTGAGCGCGCAGTACCGGCAGCAGCGCCTGCGGAAGCGCGAAGCTTACGATCACAGGCTGTATCTGCGTCAGCAGCACCAGCCCGGTGACGTCGCCGGGGTGGACGAGGTTGCCCACGTCGACCAGGCGGGCGCCGGCGCGTCCGTCGATCGGTGAGCGGATCGTCGCGAACTCCACCTGCAGGCGCGCGGCGTCGATCTGCGCCTCGTCCGCCTTTACCGTGGCCTCGAACTGGCGCACCAGCGAGCGGGCGGTATCGAGGACCTGCCTGGGGCCGGAGTCCGTTTCGGCCAGGAGTTCGTACCGCGCCAAGTCCACCTTCGCGTTCTCGAGCTGGGCTTGGTCCTTGTCTCTCTGCGCCTCGGTCGAGTGTAGCTGCGCGTCGAAGGGGCGGCGGTCGAGCTCCACGAGCACGTCGTCACGCTTGACCTTCGCGCCCTCGCGGTACACCACCCGGCTGATCGCGCCGTCCACGCGGGCCCGGACGGTGACCGTGTTGAACGCCTGCACCGTGCCGATGCTCGACACATACATCGGGGCGTCGCCGACCCTGGCCTGCGCGATCTTGACGGGCACCCCTTCCTTCGGGGGCGGCGTGACCGCGGCCTGGCCGTTGAGGTCGGCCCAATACCACGCTGTCGTCGCCGCCGCGAGGACCGCGACGCCTACCGCGGCGACACGCGTCCGCCGGGTCATGAACAAAATGCAGTCGGCACGAACCCCGACTCGAAGAATCCCCGCATCTTCGTCATGCTAGCGCAATTAGGTGAGAAGGCGCACCCAATGTGTTCAACGGATCTTACAACTCCTGCCTGCTAAGAACCTGAATTTATCGTGATGAGTGGCACACTTCATCGACTCTCAGCGGTATGGGGTTCGAACGGCTGCTTCGACATAAGAGGACCTGAGCCGTTCAGACAGTCGAACGGTCCCGCCATCGATCACGTATTCCGCGCCCGTAATCGAGGCCGCCCGCGGCGAGGCCAAGAAGACGATCAGGTCCGCGACCTCCTTCGGCTTGGCGGGGCGGCCAAGCGGAATCCCGCCGAGGCTTTTCATGATGATCTGCTTGCCACCCTCGTAGTCGGTGCCGGCCTGGGTTGCGAGGCGCTCGGCCAGCCTCACGGCCGCCTCGGTCTCGACCCAGCCGGGTGAAACACGGATGACACGGACTCCCTTGGGCGTCACCTCTTTCGAGAGGGCCTTGCTGTAGGTCGATAACGCCGCTTTGGCCGCGGCGTAGGCGATCGTCGACTCCGGCAACGGCAGGACGCGCTGGATCGAAGTCACGTGGATGATAACGCCGGAGCGCTGCGCGATCATCGACGGCAGCAAAGCGCGATCGAGACGAACCGCCGGCATCAGGTTCTGGTCGAGCTCCTTCGACCACTGCGTGTCGTCGAGCGCCGCGAATCCGCCGCCCGGCGCGCTCGAGCCGCCG
>DASQAX010000245.1:0-7080 GCA_035635535.1 Vicinamibacterales bacterium
CGGTGCTCAGCGGGACCCGCCCCACGTCGGGTCCTAGGTCCACAACCTCCCCCGCCATCTCGTGGCCGGGAATGAGCGGATACGGAACCTTGATCGAGCCGTTGTAGATCTTGTAGTCGGTGCCGCAGACGCCGCTGTGCGTGACGCGGACGACCACCTGCCCCGCGGCAGGCTGGGGCCGCGCGACCTCGTCGAGCACGAGGTCGGACGGCGCCCGGAGAACCATCGCTTTCATGTTCGTTGTGCTGCGACCTGATTGACGGGATTGCGCGCCGCCTTGCCCGTCAGCACGTTCGCCACTTCCTGCGCCGCCTTCGTCTGCAGCTCCACCAGCGACTCCTCGGAGTAGAAGCTGGTGTGCGGCGTGATGATGACGTTGCGCGTGCCGATGAGCGGCGAGTTCACCGGCGGCTCGCTGGTCATCACGTCGAGCGCCGCGCCCGCGATGTGCCCCGAGTCGACCGCCGCCGCGAGCGCCGCCTCGTCCACGATCGGGCCGCGCGCCGTGTTCACGACGTAGCTCCCCTTTTTCATCTGCCTGAACGCGTCGGCGCCAAACAGCCCCTTCGTTTCCGGCGTCAGCGGGCTGTGAATCGACACGTAGTCCGACATCTTCAGCAGGTCCGCGAACTCGACCTTCTCGACCCCGAGGTTCCTGAAGGCGTCAGCCGGCACGTAGGGGTCGAACGCGACGACGCGCATCCCGAACGCCTTCGCCTTCGGCGCCACGAGCTGCGGAATGCGGCCGAACCCCACCAACCCTAAGACGCTCCCGCGGAGCCTGTGGATCGGCACGACGTTCGGCATCTTCCAGGTGCCCGAGTGCACCTGGTCGGTCGCCATCGGAATCTTGCGGACCGCGGCCAGCAGGAGCGCCATGGCGTGGTCCGACACCTCGTCGATGCAGTAGTCCGGCACCTTCGTGACGACGATGCCCTGCTGCGTTGCGGCGTCGAGGTCCACGTTGTCCACGCCGATGCCGAAGCGCGAGATGATGCGGACCTTCTTCATCTGCCGGATCATGTCGGCGTTGATCTTCGCGTAGGTGACGAGCACGGCGTCGGCATCCGCCGCCAGCTTCATCACCGACTCCGGCGACGAGTCGGCCGCGAGCTGCAGCTCGGCCCCGATGGCGGAGAGGACCTCCTTCGCCGGATCGAGGTTCGGGAAAACGGAGTCAGCGACAGCGACGAAGTACTTCGCGGCCATCGCCTACTTCATCGCCTCTTCCATGTGCTCCATGCGCGTGAAGACCACCGGGCCGTTCGCCGTGACGAGCACGTTCTCCTCGAGGCGCGTCGTCATTTCCAGGTACGGGTGGCCGGCGAACGTCTCGATCGCGAAGTACATGTTCTCCTTGATCGGGGCCGGGTACTTCATCGAGTAGGCGCGCGACATCCACATCCCTTCGTACAGCGTGATGCCGATGCTGTGCGCGAACTGCTGCAGCGTCACCGTCGTGTACTCGTCGTCATCGTAATGCGGGAACTGCTTGACGACGTCGGCGGTCGTATTGCCGGGCTTCAGCTGGGCGATGCCGGCGTACATCGAGTCGTACACCTCGCGGTAGAGGTCGATCTCCTTCGGCGTCATCTTCATCCCCTGCGCGCCGCCGCACTTGAAGCAGCGGACGAAGTCGATGAAGTAGCCGGACGGTCCGACCGCGTTGATGTCCACGATGACGAGGTCGCCCTGGCGAATCAGCTTGTCGGTCGCCCAGCGGCGGTACGGGCTCGTGTTGCCGCCCGACGCGACGATGATGTCGTAGATGATCTCGCAGCCGCGCTCGAGCATGAACTCGTGCACCTTGGCTTCGATCTCGCGCTCGCGGACGCCCGGCTTCAGCCACTCGTACTTGATCTTCCACATCGCGGCGTCGCCGATGCTCGACGCCATCTTGAGCAGCTCGATCTCGTCCGGCGTCTTCACCACGCGCGCGCGCGACACCGCGGGCCACCCGTTGACGATGGTCAGCCCGAGCTTGGTCAGCGCCTCGAAGGCCGGCATGTCGAGGTTGTCGATGCCGATCTTTTCCTTCTCGACCTTCTGCTCCTTGAGGACGTCCATGACGCTGTCGGCCATGCGCCCGGCCATGAACGGCACCGCGCCCTCGGCCCACTGCCACGTGACCGCCGGACGGATGCGTCCCGGCTCCATCCACGGGAGGTCGATCTTCGCGCACTGCAGGTCGGAACCGGCCGTCTCGAACAGCGTCGGCGGGCCTTCCGCCGGCACGACGGCGTAGCGGATGTTGATGTTGTATTTCCAGTTGCCCTGGTAGGACGCGGTGGCGTAGCGGATGTTGGCGCCGGCAAACAGGATCAGCGCGCCGAGATTGTCGACCTTCATCTCCGCCTGCAGCTTCTTCAGCCGGTCCTTGCGGAGCCGATCCATGTCGACGCGCATCTGCCAGTCCGCCCCGGTCTGGCTGTAGAGCCGCCGCGGATTATTGCGATGCGGACCGTCGAGGAAGGAGATATCCATCCCCGTCGCGGGGTCGACTTTCCGCTCATCCCATCTCACGAAATCACTGGCCATCGCGCACCTTTCTCGTAGAAATCGAAGAGTTCGAAGATTGTAAGGGGAAAACCGCGAAGCACACGGAGCACACGAAACACACGAAGGTAGAAGCTAGTTGCTCATCTTCGTGGTGGTCATCCGGCGGCGGCAATCTGTCTCGCCTGCTCGGCCTGCTTTGCCTTGATCGCGTTGTGAATCTTCTCCGCCGTCGCCGGCAGCGACGTGATGCGCACGCCGACCGCGTCGTGGATCGCGTTGAGAATCGCGGCCGCGGTGGACACGCACGTCGGCTCGCCGACGCCCTTGGCGCCAAAGGGACCCGTGGGATCGTAGTTGTCCACGATGTCGACTTCGATCTCGGGCATGTCGAGCGAGGTCGGCATGATGTAGTTGGTCAGGTTCGGGTTGATCTGGCGGCCCTTCGCGTCGAACAGGATCTCCTCCTGAAGCGCGAAGCCGACGCCCATCGAGATGCCGCCCTCGACCTGCCCTTCGACCAGCATCGGGTTGATCGGCGTGCCGCAGTCGTGTGAGGCGACGATGCGGAGCACGTCCACCTCGCCGGTCTCGTCATCGACGTCCACTTCCGCGATCTGCGTCGCGTAGACGTAGGTCGCGAACGGCTTGCCCTGCCCCGTCTCGGGATCGAGCGCGACGGTCGCCGGGTTGAAGTAGCCGCTGCCGATCGGCGGCTCGCCGGTGACGACACGCGCGTGGTTCGCGACGTCGCCGATGTGCATGTTCCGCTGCGGATAGCCCTTGACGTAGATGCGATGGTCGCGCGCCTCGAGCTGGTTCGCCTTGACGCCGAGCAGCGGCGCCGCGACGTCGTACATCATCAGCTTGCACTTTTCAGCCGCCAGCCGAGCCGCGTTGCCGGTCACATAGGTCGTGCGGCTCGCGATGGCACCGGTATCCATCGGCGTCGTGTCCGTGTCGGCCGACACGACGTGGACGTCCTCGGTCGCGATGCCGAGCTCCTGCGCCACAATCTGCGCGAGGATGGTCAGCGACCCCTGGCCCGTTTCGACGGTGCCCGTGAGGAGCGTGGCGGTCCCGTCTTCGTTCATCTTCACCACCGCCGCGCTCGGATTGGCGGCGACGGTGAAGCCGATCGGGTACCACATGCAGGCGATGCCGCGTCCGCGCCGCTTCATGCCCCGGCTCCTTTACCGTAGGGGCCGACCTTAAGGTCGGCCCCTACCCAGCCGAACCGCTGCGCGGCCTGCAGCAGCGACTCCCGGACGACGACGCTGTGCAGCGCCTGGCTCGTCGGGCTGAGCGACCCTTCCTTCAGCACGTTGCGCAGCCGGATTTCCAGCGGATCGATCCCGAGCGCCTTCGCGATGTCGTCCATGTGCGACTCGTAGGCGAAGCAGACCTGCGGCGCGCCGAACCCGCGCATCGCGCCGGTCATCGTCTTGTTCGTGTAGACGACGAACGCCTCGGCGACGAGGTTCTCGATCTCGTACGGCCCGGCGCACAGGATGCACGCCTTGCCGAGCGTCGTCTCGCTCCAGGAGCAGTAGGCGCCGCCGTCGAGGACGAGGCGAACCTTTCGGGCGAGGATCTTCCCGTCCTTCGTGACGCCCGTCTTGTAATCCATGATCAGCGGGTGCCGGGTCGTCGAGGAGTAGAACTCCTCGGGGCGGGTGAAGGTGCACTTCACGGGCCGGCCGGTCTTCTTCGAGAGCAGTGCGACGACCGGCTCGGTGGTGATCTCGTTCTTGCCGCCGAAGTTGCCGCCGACGATGGTGGCGACGATGCGGATGCGGCTCATCGGGATGCCGAGCGTCCGCGCGATGTCGGCGCGGCCGAGCGTGATGCGGCCGAGCGTCGAGTGAATCGTCACGCGGCCGTTGGCGTCCCAGGTCGCGAGCGAGGCGTGCGGCTCGAGCGGCACGTGCTCGACCATCTGCGTGCGGAAGCTGCCCTCGAAGATCCGGTACGACTCGGCGAAGCCCTTCTCGATGTCGCCCTTCTTGATCAGCTTGTGGCCGTAGATGTTCGCGCTCGGGGCGTGCACGCCGGGCGTCTCGAGCTTCAGCGACTCGAGCGGGTCGAGCACCGGCTGGAATTCCTCGAACTCGACCTTGATCTTCTCGAGCGCGTCGGTCGCGATCTGCTCGGTGACCGCCGCGACCGCCGCCACGCCGTCGCCCGCGTGGAAGACGCGCTCATGGGCCAGCACCGGCTGATCCTTCAGCGATGGACCGAACGAGTTGACCGGGATGTCCTTGCCGGTGATGACCGCCACGACGCCAGGCATCGCTTCGGCTTCGCTGGTATCGACGCTGATGATGCGCGCGCTCGCGACGCCGGCTCGCTTGATCTTCGCGTAGAGCATGCCCGGCATGTAGAAATCGTCGATGTACTTGGTCTGCCCAAGGCCATGGGTGCGAGCGTCGGGACGTGTCGTCCGCTGGCCAACCGCCGGTGTCTGGCGGCTTGGCTCCGCGACCTGGACTTCGAGCGGGAACGGCACGAGCGGCGCGGGCGCCGGCGCGCGGAGCAGTTCCTCGGTCTCGAGCACGGTCCCGGTCTTGGTCTTAGTGTCCATGGGCTTCCTTCGCGATCTCCTGGATCGCCTCGATCATCTTGCTGTAACCGGTGCAGCGGCACAGGTTGCCGGCGAGCGCGTCGCGAATCTCGGGCACCGACGGGTTCGGGTTCTGGTCGAGCAGCCACTTGGCGGACATGATCACGCCGGGGCCGCAGAAGCCGCACTGCAGCGACCCCTTGTCCTCGAACGCCTTCTGAATCGGATGGAGGCGATCGGAGGTCGCGAGCCCTTCGATGGTGAGCACGTCGCGGCCGTCGACCTGTCCCGCGAGCATCAGGCACGAGTTCACGATATTCCCGTCGACGATGACGGTGCAGGCGCCGCAGTCGCCGACGTCGCAGCCAAGCTTCGCGCCAGTCAGGTTGAAGCTTTCACGCAGCAGCCTGAGGAGCGTCGTCTCCGGCGGGACCGACGCCGTACGCTTCTCGCCGTTCACGGTGACGCTGACCGACACCATCTAGTTCGCCTTTCGTTGCTTGGACAGTTCGTACGCGGCCTCGAGCGCGCGCTTCGTGAGGACCGCCACGAGATCGCGCCTGTACCCGGCCGAGGCGCGGAAGTCGTTGATCGGCTTCGCGTCGTTGACGGCGAGCTTGCCGCTTTCGGCCATGTTCTCCGGCGTAATCGGCTTGCCCTCGAGGAAGCTTTCCGCCGACGGCGCGTGAATCACCTTTGGCGCCACCGCCCCGAGCGCCACGCGCGGCGCCTTGAAGGTGTGCCCCTCGCCCACCCAGAAGGAGGCGGCCACGTTGACGAGCGCGAGCGCCTGCCCCTTGCGCAGCCCGAACTTGAGGAAGTGCGTGGGCTTGCCGACGTTTTCCTTCGGGATGATGATTTCGGCGAGCAGTTCGTCACTCTTGAGGATCGTCTTGCGCGGCCCGACGAAGAAATCGGCGAGCGGCATCTGCCGGCGCCCTTCCGGGCCGACCACGGTGACGATGGCGTCGAGCGCCACCAGCGTCGGCCCGCTGTCCATGGAGGGCACGGCGGTCACCAGGTTGCCGCCAAGGGTGCCGAGATTGCGGGTCTGGATGGCGCCGATGGTGTGCGCGGCGGCCACCAGCGCCGGCAGCTGCTCGCGAATGATGGGCGAGCGCATGATTTCCGTGTGCGTGACCAGTGCACCGATGCGCAACCCCTGCTCGGTCATCTGGATGCCGCGCAGGTCGTCGGCGCGGGAGATGTCCACGACCGCCTGGGGGGCATGGCTGGCCGCCGCAAACTTCAGATCAGCAAGGAGATCCGTGCCGCCGGCGATGACCTTGACCTTCGGGCCGTGCTTGGCAAGCAGTGCCACGGCGTCGCTCGCATCTTTGGCGGCGAAGAACTCGAATGCTCTCATTCCTTTACGGACCCCTATTGGAAGGCGGAATGAGGATTATATCGGTTTACGCGATTTTGGCACCATCGGGGCCGCCGCTTTTGCGTCGTCCATCGGCAGCGTGAACCGCCTGACGCCGTCGTACGCGTGAAGCGCCGCGGCGACCGCGCTCGCCGTCGCGACGCAGCCGATTTCCCCGACGCCCTTCGCGCCGTAGCCGCCCACCTCGTCGGGCACTTCGATGAGGATGATGTCCACCGGGGGCATCTCCCTGGCCGGAATGAGGCCGAAATCACGCATCTTGAGCGAGTCGGGCCGGCCGTCGGTGGACGGGAAATTCTCCGAGAGCGCGTAGCCGAGCCCCATGTGCACTCCGCCCTCCATCTGCTCTGCGCAGAGGCGCGGGTTGATGGCGCGCCCGACGTCGTGCGCCGCGACCACGCGCTCGAGCCGCCCCTCCTCGTCCAGGATGACGACCTGGGTTGCGTAGCTGAAGGTGAAGTGTGTGGTCGGGTCTTTCTGCGCCTCTGGCGTACCGGGCTTCGTGGTGAAGCTGTAGATCACGCTGCCCATGTACTCGCGCCCCGCGAGCTCGCCGAGTGAGGCGGTCTTCAGGTCCTCTGCCAGCGTGTGCGCGGCCTTCTGCGCGGCCGCGCAGCTCAGGGTCGTCGCGCGC
>DASQAX010000246.1:0-11338 GCA_035635535.1 Vicinamibacterales bacterium
GGGTCCGAACGCGGCGTCGCCGCTCAAAACCATCAAGTGGACCAGCGAGCAGTTCGCCGACGCCGCGGAAGGGCGCCTGCCGATGGGCGAGCCGACCGAGCAGTGGACGTACGGCGACCTCGATGCCGGCTTCAAGGACGCCGCGCTCGTGCTCGACGAGACAATGGTCGTGCAGTCCACCGGACACCATCCGATGGAGACGCGCACGGCCATGGCCTACTGGCAGAACGGGAAGCTGTACATCCACTGCTCGACGCAGAGCGTCGCGCAGACCGTCCCGGCCATCGCGCGCTGGTGCGGCATCATGCCGCAGCAGGTAGTGTTGATCAGCGAGTACACCGGCGGCGGCTTCGGCAGCAAGGGCGGCGGCACGGTGACGATGTGCATCCCGGCGCTGCTGTCGAGGAAGGCGAACGCGCCCGTGATGATGCGCATCACGCGCGAGGACGAGAGCTACATCGGCCGCGCGCGCACGAACATGAGCGGCCGCACGCGCATCGGCTTCGCGAAGGACGGCCGCATCCTCGCGCTCGACCTCTTCATCGTCCAGGACAACGGGTCGTACGGGCCGATGGGCGATCACCGATCCGCCGGTCTCGCCGCGTCGATCATCTACCAGCCGGCCGCGATGCGGTGGCGCGCCATCAGCGTGATCACCAACACGCCGCCGCGGTCGCAGCAGCGCTCGCCGGGCCCGATGCAGTGCAACGGGATGATCGAGCCGCTCATCACGAAGGCGGCCAAGCAGCTCGGCGTCGACCAGGTGGAGATCCGGAAGATGAACTCGCCGGTCGGCCGGGCGATCTTCGGGCCGGCGCAGCCGAACGGCCAGCGCCAGAAGCTGACGAGCGCGTTCGTCGTCGAGGCGCTCGACAAGGGGAAGCAGGCGTTCCGGTGGGACGAGCGCAAGGCGTACTCCGGCCAGCGCCGCGGAGCGAAGGTGCGCGGTGTCGGCGTTGCCGTCGGCCCGCATGGATCCGGCTCGATCGGCTTCGACAGCCTGATGACGATCCGCCCGGACGGCAAGCTGTACGTGCAGTCGGGCGTCGGCAACCTCGGCACGCACTCCGTGATGGACCTCGCGCGCGTCGCGGCCGAAGTGCTCGCGATGCCGTGGGAGAAGGTCGAGGTCGGGTGGGGCGACACGGGCAAGGGCGTCCCGTGGTCGTGCCTCTCGGTCGGCAGCCAGACGACGCATGCGATGACGCGCGCGAATTTCGCGGGCGCCAACGACGCGAAGCGGAAGCTGCAGGAGATTGCCGCGAAGGACCTCGGCGGCTCGCCGGACGACTACGAGCTGAGCGACGAGCGCGTGCACCGGCGCGGCAACCCGGGCGGCGGCCTGACCTACGCGCAGGCCGCGAAGCGCGCCATCGAGCTTGGCGGCAAGTACGACGGCCACGAGGTGGCCGAGGACCTCAACGCGGTGACCAAGCGCGCGGCGGCGATGCACGCAGGTCTCGGGCTGATGGGCGTCGCCAAGGACAACTACCCGCGCAACGGCACGACGTATTCGTTCGTCGCGGGGTTCGCGGAAGTCGAGGTGGACGTCGAGACCGGGAAGGTGACGCTCATCGACTACCTGGGCGTCGGCGATGTCGGCACCGTGATCAACCCGCGGAGCCTGCTCGCGCAGATCAAGGGCGGCAGCTGTCTCGGCATCGCGCACGCGCTCCAGCAGAAGTGGGTGTTCGATCCGAAGTACGGCCTGATGGTGTCGCGGCGCTTCCACTACACGAAGCCGCTGACCATCCTCGACATCCCGGCGAGCATGAACGCGGACGCGGTGGGCCTCCCGGATCCGGAGACGCCGGTCGGCGCGCGCGGCGTCGGCGAGCCGCCGGTCGGCGCGGGCTACGGCGCGGTGCTGAACGCGATCGCCGATGCGGTTGGCGTCGACGTGTTCCGCCGCGCCCCGGTGACGGCGGACCTGGTGTTGACGTCGCTCGAGAACAAGAAGCGGGTGCACGAGCCGCTGCAGGCGCATGTGTAGTTCGTAGGGCGGGCCTTTACGGCCCGCCGGGAGAAAACGATGGCGGTCATTCGAGATGTCATGCCCGCGTTCGAGCTCTTTCAGCCCGCGTCCACCGCGGACGCGCTGAGCCTGCTCGATCGCTACGGCAGCGACGCGTGGATCTTCGCCGGCGGTCTCGACAGCTTCGACTGGCTGAAGGACCGCATCAAGCGCCCCCGGTACGTCGTCGATCTCGGCGGCGTGGAGGAGCTGAAAGGCATTCGCGAGCGCGACGGCGGGCTCGAGATTGGCGCGATGACGACGCTCACCGAGGTCGTGCGCCACCCGGTGGTCCGCGAGCGCTACGCGATCCTGATGGATGCCGCGGAATCCGCGGCGTCACCGCAGATCCGCAACCAGGGGACGATCGGCGGCAACGTGTCGCAGGACACGCGCTGCTGGTATTACCGGTCCGGGTGGTCCTGCTACCGGGCGGGCGGCAACATCTGCTACGCGGACACCCCCGATGCGATCAACCGCGAGCACGCCATCCTCGGCGCCGATCGATGCGTGGCCGTCAACCCGTCCGACACCGCCCCTGCGCTGATCGCGCTCGGCGCGTCGATGGTGGTTCGCGGCTCCGGCGGCGAGAGGGTGATGAACGCGGAGGACTACTTCATCGGACCCGGCACCGACATCATGCGTATGACCGCGCTGCAGCCGGGCGAGCTGCTCGCGGCCATTCGCATCCCCGGCGACTGGGCCGGCTCGAGGTTCTACTTCGAGAAGGTGCGCGACCGGCAGGTGTGGGACTTCGCGCTGGTCAGCGTCGCCTCTGCGATGGTTACCTCCGGCGAGACGATCGAGAATATGCGCCTGGTGGTCAACGGGGTTGCGGCGCGGCCGCTGCGCCTCGTCAACGTCGAGCAGTTCGTGAAAGGCAAGCCGCGCAACGAGGCGACAGCCGCGGCCGCGGGCGAAATGGCCATCGAAGGCGCGCAGCCGCTGCGGTTCAACGCCTACAAGGTGCCGCTGATGCGCAACCTGGTGAAGCGGGCGATCCGAGGGGTGGAGGAATGGGCTACTTCCTGACGTTCGGCCACAGTCCCTGGGGCCAGCAGATTCTCACGCACGTCTCGTGGAACCTGCTGTGGGCGTCGCTCTTCGCGGGCGTGGCCTTCCTCGTCGCGCACGCGAGCTACATGGTGCTGTCGGCGCACCGCAAGCGTCACCCCGCGGAGACCGACGCGATCGAGGCCGCGCGGCCCGATCTGCCCGCGCGCATCCCGCGTCACTCCGGCGTCGCGCGCGCGTTCCACTGGGTGATGGCGGCGTCGATGTTCACGCTGCTGTTGACGGCGTTCCTGCCGATCGCCGGCGTCAGGTTCGCCTGGGTCACGTGGCACTGGACGGCCGGGCTCGTGCTCACGACGTCGATTCTCTTCCACGTCATCCACGCGAGCTTCTTCCTCGACTTCTGGTCCATCTGGGTCGGTCCGAAAGACCTGCCGGAGCTGCGCGCCGAGATCCTGCGCGAGCTCGGTCACGACGTGCCGGGCCCGAAGCCCGGGAAGTATCCGCTCGGCAATCGCCTCTATCACCTCGCCATCGTCGCGGCCGGCCTGTCGGTGATCGCCACCGGGCTGACGATGATGGTGCGCGTGCGGACGCCGCTCTTCCCGCGCAATCCCTATATGCTGGCGGATTCGACGTGGGGCTTCGTCTACGTGGCGCACGGAATGGCCGGCGTCGGGCTGGTCGGCCTCGTGATCGCGCACGTCTACTTCGCGGTGCGTCCGGACAAGTGGTGGATCACGAAGGCGATGATCCTCGGCTGGATCACGCGGCGGCAGTACATCGAGCATCACGACCCGGATCGGTGGGTCGTGGGGATACATCCCAAACCCCAAATCCAGAACCCCAAGTCCCAAGTTGCACGGTGAACGGGCAGAAGGCGGCCTGACGTCACAAGCCGCGAACCCCAGTCGCACGTCCAACCCGGCCGAGAGCTGATGGGCGCGGAGGCGAAGTGCATCGTCACGATCGGCCGGACGAAGACCGAAGGCAAGGCGCTGCTCGAGACCGACGAGCTGATCTTCCGCGGCGGCGACGTGCGGCTCGCCATTCCCTACAAGTCGATCCGGAAGCTCGATGTCAAGGACGGCGTGATGCACGTGACCTGGCCCGAGGGCACCGTGGCGTTCGACCTCGGGCCCGCCGCCGTCAAGTGGGCGGATCGGATTCGCAACCCCCCGAGCCGCATCGACAAGCTGAATATCAAGGCGGGTCAGCTCGTGCTGTTCGTCGGGCTGCGTGACCAGACGCTGCGCGAAGAGATCGAGACCCGCGGCGCCGTCGTGCTCGCGCGCGGCACCGAGCCGGTGGACGCCATCTTCGTCGCGGCCAACGATCGCGGCGATCTCGATCGGCTCGTTACCGTGCAGAAGTATCTCAAGCGCGACGGCGCCATCTGGGTGATCCGGCCGAAGGGGAGCCCGAACATCTCCGAGAGCGACGTGATGAAAGCCGGCAAGGCCGCCGGCCTCGTGGACGTCAAGGTGGCGCGCTTCTCGGAGACGCACACCGCCGAGAAGTTCGTCATCCCCGTTGCGCAACGCTGAGAGACTGCTTACTGCCCACTGCCCACTGCCCACTGCCGACTGCGAGGAGACGACATGAATCGTTATCTGACTGAGTTCACCGGGACGTTCTTCCTGGTCTTCACCATCGGGTGCAGCGTGCTCGTCATGACGCCGATGGCGCCGCTGGCGATTGGCGCGTCGCTGATGGTGATGGTCTACATGGGCGGGCACATCTCCGGCGCGCACTACAACCCGGCGGTGTCGCTCGGGCTCGTGCTCCGCGGCTCGTTCGCGGCCGGCGAGTTCGGCGCCTACGTGGCCGCGCAGCTCCTCGGCGCGATTGCCGCGAGCCTCGCCGTGTACCTCGTCACCGGCCGGACGTTCGTCCCCACGCCGGCTGCGACGGCGACCGTCGTTCAAGCGCTGCTCGTCGAGATCCTCTACACGACCGCGCTCGCGCTCGTGGTGATGAACGTCGCGACGGCGCCGGCGACGGCAGGCAACTCGTTTTACGGTCTCGCGATCGGGTTCACCGTTGCCGCGGGCGCATTTGCCGGCGGCCCGATCTCCGGCGGCGCGTTCAACCCGGCGGTCGGCCTCGGCCCCGCGCTCATGTACGCCATCCTGCCACCGCACGGGTCGATCGTCCACGTCTGGCTCTACATCGTCGGCCCGTGCATCGGCGCGGCGATCGCGGCGGCGATCTTCAGGGTTCAGCACGGGGTCACACCCGCGAAGAAGTGAGGAGGCTCGCGCTCGTCACCGGCGCCTCGTCCGGCATCGGCGAGGCGTTCGCGGAGGTATTCGCGGCCGAGGGGTTCGACCTCGTCATCACGGCGCGCAGGGAAGACCGGCTGCGCGCGGTGCAGACGCGCCTGCAGGATCGATATGGGATACGCGTCGAGCCGATCGTGGAGGACCTCGAGCGTCCGGAGGCGCCGGCGCGGCTCTGCGCCGCGCTCGAGGCACGCGGCTTGAAGATCGACGTGCTCGTGAACAATGCCGGCTACGGCGTGCCCGGGCCGTACCTGGCGAGCAGCTGGGAGGTCCACTCGCGGTTCCTGCAGATCATGGTGACCGCGGTGGCCGAGCTCACCCATCGGCTGCTGCCGGGAATGGTGGAGCGGCAGTACGGCCGCATCATCAACGTGGCCTCGCTGGCGGGACTGGTGCCCTCGCCGGCGGGTCACACGCTCTACGCGGCCGCGAAGGCGTTCCTGATCAAGTTCTCCGAAGCGCTCGGCCACGAGGTGCGCACGAGCGGCGTGCTCGTCACCGCGCTCTGCCCGGGCTTCACCTACAGCGAATTTCACGACGTCACGGGCACGCGCGCGATGATGAACGGAATGCCGGGCTGGATGTGGATGTCCGCGCCGGAGGTTGCGCGCAGGGGCTACGATGCGGTGATGGCGGGTGAGTCGATCGTGGTGACGGGCCGCCTCAACGCGGTGATTGCCACGCTCGTGCGCGTGCTTCCGCAGCGTATGGTCGTGGGCGTCGGACGGCGCATCGGGAGGTCCTACCGGAAGGCATGAGCATGGATCGACCCAACTCGTGGAGCGAGCTGCTCGAGATGCTGTTTGCCGGCTCCTGGAACCCGGAGCTGCAGCGGTTCCGCTCGCCGTACGCATTTCGCGGCCTCGCCTCCAGGGAGCACCACCTGTCCAACAGCCTCCTGCGCCTGACGGCGGGCCGCGCGAGCACGACCACGCTGGAGCAGTCGCTGCTGCGGAACTTCTCGAAGTACGCGCACGCGCAGCCGGCGCCCGGCGTCGATTCCGTCTGGCACTGGCTCGCGCTCGGCCAGCACCACGGCCTGCCCACGCGGCTCATCGACTGGACGTATTCGCCGTTCGTCGCGCTGCACTTCGCCACCGAGCATCCCGAGGAGTACGACCGGGACGGCGTCGTCTGGTGCGTGAACTTCGTCGAGGCCAACACGCTGCTGCCGAAGCGGCTCAAGGCGATCCTGCAGGAGGAGCAGTCGCAGACCTTCACGATCGACATGCTCTCGGAGTTCGGGTCGCTCAAGGCGTTCGATTCGCTCGCGCACGAGCCATTCGTGCTCTTCATCGAGCCGCCGTCGCTCGACACGCGCATCCTGAACCAGTTCGCGCTCTTCTCGCTGATGCCGGATCCGTCCCCGCGCCTCGACACGTGGCTCGAGGCGCACCCGGACCTGTGCCGCCGCGTCGTTGTTCCTGCTGAGCTGAAGTGGGAAGTGCGCGACAAGCTCGATCAGGCCAATATCAACGAGCGGACCCTGTTCCCGGGTCTCGATGGATTGAGCCGGTGGCTGGAGCGCTATTACACGCCGAAATCGCCAAAGACAATTAGGGATTGAAGCGGTCTGCGCATTGCACCTCTGGTGCGCATGGGTACCCGCTTCCTCCACACGACAGTCGTAACGTGCGCGCTTGCCGCCGGCGTCGCGTGCCATCGCGCGCCTCAGGTCGACAATTCACGGCACGCGCCCGCGATTCAGCGGATCGTCGGCTCCACGCCCGCGTGGGTCGATCGCGACAGGCTCGGGTCGGCGTTGTGGAAAGCCGAGCGCGACTTCTACGCGTCGCGGCGGAATCTGCCCGCGTGGATGGAAGGCGACGAGGCATCATCGGGCTTCGCCACGCTGCTCGACGCGTTGAAGCACTCGGAGGATCACGGGCTCGATCCTGCCCGGTACAACACCGACGGCTTTCACCAGGCGGCCGCGGCGGCGGCCCAGAACAAGGGGCGGTACGAGCTCGCGACGATTCCGGAGCTCGATACCCGCGTGACCTACGCCTACCTGCGCTACGCGGCTGACCTGCTCGGGTGGTCGGGCAATCCGAAGGCGATCTACGCGACATGGCTCGTCACGGCCAACAAGATGGATCTGGCCGGCCATCTCGCGACCGCGGTCTCCTCTGACCACGTGCGCGAGTCGCTCGACGAGCTCGCGCCGGGCCATCCGCAGTACAAAGGCCTGCAGGCGGCGCTTCAACGGGAGCGGATGAACCCGACGGGGCATGTCGATGGAATCCGGATGAACATGGAGCGGTGGCGGTGGATGCCGCACGAGCTGGGCGACCGCTACGTCCTCGTGAACGTCCCCGCGTACCAGATGCAGGTGATGGAAGGTAACAACCCCGCGCTCGCGATGCGCGTCATCGTCGGCGATCCGAAGCATCCGACGCCGCTCTTCAGCGACGAGATGACGACCATCGTGTTCAGCCCGAACTGGAACGTGCCCGAAAGCATCATCCGCAACGAGATGCTGCCACGGCTGGTCAACGATCCCGGGTACCTCGAACGGCAGGACATCCAGGTCGTCGGCACGTCAGGGGAGGCCGTCGATGTCCAGGCGGTCGACTGGGGCGACGAGGAGGCGGTGACCGGACTGCACTTCCGCCAGGAACCCGGCCCGAGGAACGCGCTCGGGCTCGTGAAGTTCGTCTTCCCGAACCAGTTCGACGTCTACATGCACGACACGCCGACCGACTCGCTGTTCAACAAGCCGCGGCGCGCGCTGAGTCATGGCTGCATCCGGCTCGAGAACCCGGTCGCGCTCGCGCAGTACGTGATGCGCGACAAGCCGGAGTGGACGGCCGAGCGGATCAACGCGGCGATGAACGCCGGCCACGAGCAGGGGGTGCCCCTGAAGGACCACATCCCCGTGCACATCGGCTACTTCACGGCGTGGGTGAACAGCGACGCGTCGGTTACATACACGGACGACCCCTACGGTCTCGATTCGAAACAGAAGGCGCTGCGACTCTAGCCTGAGAGCGCCAACGGCCAACGGCCAACGAGCAACGACGAACGGCTTTACACCGTCGGCACGTACGCGGAGAACACGTACGCGAAGAGCATCGAGATGATTCCCATCAACGCCATCAGCAGCACGCTGTGCTTGATGGTGAAGCGGAACAGCCTTCCCTCGTCCGCGGTGGTCATGCCCGTGGCGGCAACCGCCACCGCGATGCTCAGAATCGAGATCATCTTTCCCATCACGCCTGCAGCCGAATTCACCGAGGCCATCAGGACGGGATTGAGCTGCAGCGCGTTCGCGGTGACCACCTGCAGGTTGCCGAAGAGCGCGTTGGCCGAGGTGTCGCTGCCGGTGAGGAAGACGCCCAGCCACCCGAGCACCGCGCTGAAGAACGGAAACGCCGACCCGGTGCCCGCCAACGCCAGTCCCAGCGTCGACGTCATCCCGGAATAGTTCATCAGATACGCGAGCCCGAGCATGCCCGCGAGCGTGAGCATCGCGAGAGCGAGCTGCTTGAAGGTCGCCACGTACAGCCGGCCGAACCTGGCCGGCCTGACGCCCAGCACGACCGCGGCTGCGATCGTGGCGAGGAAGCACGACGTGCCCGACGCGCTGAGCCAGTTCAACTCGAACACCGCGCCGTACGCCGTTGGCTGGGCAACCACCGGCGGCACGCGCTGAATCATGTTGTGGAGTCCCGGCACGAGGAGGCCGTTGAGCAGGGTGGGACTTCTCGGGATGCCGGCAGGCAGCAGGCCGTTCGTGAACCGGTTGAGCGCGGCCTTCACGTCGACCTCGCCCCACACGAGCACGAACGCGACGAGCAGCAGGTACGGAAGCCACGCGGAGAAGACCTCGACCGCCGTGTGCGTCCGCGTCGCGACGGCCACGGCGGCGCCACGCTCGACACGCACGCCGCTGGGGGGCGTGAACCCCGCAACCTCCACGGGCGTGTCGCCTTCGAAGCGCATGATGTTGCGCGGCTTCCAGACCTTCATCACGAGCACCATGACGGCAATGCACGTGAGCGAGCTGGCGATGTCGGTGAGCTCCGGCCCGACGAAGTTCGACACCGTGAACTGCATGCCGGCGAACGACACGCCGCACGCGATGATCGCCGGCGCCACCTCGAGCGCGCGCCGCCAGCCCGCCATCACGACGATGAGATACGCCGGGATGAAGAGCGAGATCATCGCGCACAGCCGCCCGACCATCGCGCTCAGCGCCATGACAGGCAGCCCGGTGATGTTGGCAAGCGTCGTCACCGGGATGCCGATCGATCCGAACGCGACCGGCGCGGTGTTGGCGAGCAGGCAGATGCCGGCCGCGTAGAAGGGGTTGAAGCCGAGGCCAGCCAGCATCGCGCCCGAGACGGCCACCGGCGCGCCAAAGCCTGCCGCCCCTTCGATGAACGCGCCGAAGGAAAACGCGATGAACAACGCCTGCAGCCGCCGATCCTGGCTGAGACCTCCAATCGAGTCCTTGATGATCTCGAACTTCCCGGTGTCCACCGCGAGGCGATACAGCATGATCGCCGCGAAGACAATCCAGGCGATCGGGAAGATGCCGAACGCCGCGCCGTAGAGCACCGAGACCAGCGCCAGGTTCACCGGCATCCCGTAGACGCCGAGCGCGACGACGAATGCCGCGATAAGCGCCGCCAGGGCCGACATCCAGGCCGGCCTTCGGAAGATGCCCAGCATCAGGAAGAGGACGAGAATCGGCAGGGCGGCCACGGCGGCCGACAGCCCCAGGCTTCCGCTCAACGGCGCGTAGTTGTGCTGCCACATAGGAGGCGGAATCTTATCGGATAATGAGGCCGCTTGGCGAAGAAGCTTGCATGCCTCCTGGCGCTGCTGGCGGCGCCGTCGCTGGCGTTTGCACACCCGGCCCCGTTCAGCTATCTCGATCTGCGCATCGCCGACGACGTCATCGAGGGGACGCTCGTCGTGCACATCATCGACGCCGCGCACGACCTGGGCATCGATCCGCCGGAAAGGCTGCTCGATCGGTCGGTCGCCTACGGCAATCTCGACCGGCTGACCGCGCTCGTCACGCAGCGCCTGGTCCTGAGCGCCGGGCGTCCGCTGATGATCCAGTGGGGCGACGTGGATGCCATCCCCGAACGCCAGGCGCTGCAGCTGCACTTCCGCATCCACACGCCGCGGCCGGCCAGGCTCGACATCCACGCGCTGATGTTTCCGTACGACCGCCTGCACCAGACGTTCGTGAACGTCTACGAGGACGGCGGCCTGCGGCAGCAGTTCGTGCTCTCGGCCGACAGCGCCGATCGCACCTACTACGCGGGGACGACGCAGGGCGCGATCGCGGTGATCAGGACGTTCGTCCCGGCCGGCATCCATCACATCCTGATCGGGCCCGACCACATCCTTTTTCTCATTGGCCTGCTGCTGCTCGGCGGCGGCTGGAAGGCGCTGCTGAAGATCGTGACGGCGTTCACGATCGGCCACAGCATCACGCTGTCGCTCGCCGCGCTCAACATCGTCACGCCGCCGCCGAACATCATCGAGCCGGCGATCGCCCTGAGCATCGTCTTCGTCGGCGCCGACAACCTCGTGCGCGGTGGCGGGCGCGACGTCCGCGCGCTCATCGCGCTCACCTTCGGCCTGGTGCACGGCTTCGGCTTCGCGAACGTGCTGCGCGAGTTCGGCCTGCCGCGCGAGGCGCTGGGCTGGTCGCTCTTCTCGTTCAACGTCGGCGTCGAGATCGGGCAGCTGTTCATCGTGCTGCTCGTCGCGACGGCGCTGGCGCTGCTGCGGCGCCGGAGCGAGCTCGTCGGCAGCCGCGTCGCCTTTGCCGGCTCGCTCGTCGTCGTCGCCGCGGGGACCTACTGGTTCGTGCAGCGGGTGTTTTTCCCGGCGGGCATCTGAAGCACGAAGGCGGACCTGAAGGTCCGCCTCTACGTCCGCCTCTACGTCCGTTTCAACGCTTCCGCGACCATCGACACGACGCGATTGGCCGCATCGACTCTTCCGCCCATCGTCAGGAAGCCGTGAATCATCGCCGGCATCACCTGGTAGTCCACGGGCA
>DASQAX010000247.1:0-2223 GCA_035635535.1 Vicinamibacterales bacterium
CTCGGACTTGCAGAACCAGGGGCTGCAGGCTTACGTCGACATCGACCGCGACAGCGCCGGGCGCCTCGGCATCACGCCCGCGGCCATCGATACCGCGCTCTATAACGCTTTCGGGCAGCGCCTCATTTCGACGATCTACACCCAGGCGACGCAATATCGCGTGGTTCTCGAGGTGAAGCCCGAGTTCCGCGGCGGTCCGGGCGCGCTGAAGGACGTCTACGTTGCTGCGGCGAACGGCCCTCAAGTCCCGCTCTCGTCCATCGCCCAGTTCAGCACGGGCACCGCTCCTCTCGCGATCAACCACATCGGCCAGTTTCCCGCGGTCACGATTTCGTTCAACCTTGCGCCGCGCTACTCCCTCGGTCATGCCGTAGACGCGATGCAGGCCGTGGAGCGGGAAATCGGCCTGCCGGCGAGCGTGCAGACCGCCTTCCAGGGCGCCGCGGCGTCGTTCCGCGATTCGTTGAGCAGCACGCTGCTCCTCATCCTTGCCGCGGTGGTGACGATGTACATCGTCCTCGGGGTTCTGTACGAGAGCTACATTCACCCGGTCACGATTCTCTCGACGCTGCCCACCGCGACGGTCGGCGCCTTGGCGGCGCTGCTCCTCGCCGGCAGCCAGCTCGGCGTGGTCGCCATCATCGGCGTCATTCTCCTGATCGGCATCGTGAAGAAAAACGCGATCATGATGATCGACTTCGCGCTGGAGGCGGAGCGCCACGAGGGCAAGAGCCCCCGCGAAGCCATCTTCCAGGCCTGCCTGCTGCGCTTCCGGCCAATCCTGATGACGACCTGCGCGTCGCTGTTCGGCGCGCTGCCGCTCATGCTCGGCACGGGGGTCGGCTCCGAGCTGCGGCACCCGCTCGGCTTGACCATGGTCGGCGGGCTGATCGTGAGCCAGGTGCTGACGCTGTTCACGACGCCCGTGATCTATCTCGCTTTCGACCGCCTCGCGCTGCGCTATCGCCGCGGCAGGCAGGCGGAGGCGGGTGCATGAACCCTTCGGCGGTATTCGTCGCGCGGCCGGTGGCGACGACGCTGCTCGCAGCCGGTCTGACGCCCGCCGGCGCGGTCGCCTTCACGCAGCTTCCGGTGTCGCCGCTGCCGCAGGTGGACTACCCGGTGATCTCGGTGAGCGCAAACCTTCCCGGGGCCGATCCGGAGACGATGGCGGCGACGGTGGCGACGCCGCTCGAGCGCCAGCTCGGCCGCATCGCCGGCGTCAACGAGATCACCTCTTCTTCGTCTCTCGGCTCGACCCGCATCACGCTGCAGTTCGACCTCAACCGCAACATCAACGACGCGGCGACGGAAGTCCAGTCCGCGATCAACGCGGCGCGCAGCCAGCTTCCCAGCGGCATGCCGAACAACCCGACCTACCGCAAGGTGAACCCCGCCGATGCGCCGATCATGGTGATGACGCTCACCTCGGACAGCATGAGCCGTGGCCAGATGTACGACGTCGCCTCGACCGTGGTGGCGCAGAAGCTGTCTCAGGTGCGCGGCGTGGGACAGGTCACGGTGGGCGGCAGCTCGCTGCCCGCGGTGCGCGCCGAGCTCAACCCGGCCACGCTCAACGCTTACGGCATCGGCCTGAGCGACGTGCGCAGCGCGCTCGCGGCAGCCAACGCCAACCGCCCGAAGGGGCTGGTCGAGGACGGCGAGCGGGTCTGGTGGATCTACGCCAACGACCAGGCGCGCAGCGCCGCCGAATACCTGCCGCTGATCGTCGCCTACCGCAACGGCGCCGCGGTGCGCCTGTCCGACGTGGCCGAGGTGAGGGACTCCGTCCAGGACATCCGCAATGCCGGGGAAGCGAACGGCCGGCCGGCGGTGCTGATCATCATCAACCGCGAGCCCAACGCGAACATCCTGCAGACCGTGCAGCGCATCCGCGACCTGGTGCCTTTCCTCACCGCGTCCATCCCCGCCGCCGCCGACCTCGGCGTGGCGATGGAGCGCACCTCGACCATCCGCGCTTCGCTCTACGAGGTGGAGAAGACGCTGCTCATCGCGGTCGCCCTGGTGATCCTCGTCGTGTTCGTCTTCCTGCGCCGAGTACGAGCGACGCTGGTTCCGGCTGCTGCGGTGCCCGTTTCCATCATCGCCACCTTCGGCTTCATGTACCTCGCCGGCTACAGCCTGAACAATCTCTCCCTGATGGCGCTGATCGTGGCGACCGGGTTCGTGGTCGACGACGCGATCGTCGTGCTCGAGAACGCG
>DASQAX010000248.1:0-1635 GCA_035635535.1 Vicinamibacterales bacterium
CGCGCGCTCCGCTGGCGCAGCGGCGTCCCAGCGCGCGCTGAGCGGACCGCTGAGCCTGGCGTCCTCGTCCCGCAGCCGTGCCCGCAGCCCCTCGCGCTGCCCGGCGAGCGTCGCCCGCGTGGCGTCGTCGAGCGTGCCGGATGTCGTCGCGGCCCGGGCCTCCGCCAGCGCCTCCTGGATCTCGAACATCTCCTGGAGCAGCGCGGGCGGCGCCTTCGGCTTGTCGGCCGCGCCTTCCCTCGTCTCGCGACCCTCTTCCAGCCGGACCAGGTAGTCCACGCGCGCAATCGGGTCGCGCAGTGTCCGGTAGGCGGCGTTCACGAGCGCCGAGGTCTCCTCGACGCGCGCGCGTTCCTCGGGCGGCGCCGCCTGATGGAAGTCGGGATGATGCTCGCGCGCGAGGGCATAGAACCGCCGCTGCAGCTCGGCACCGTCAATGGCCAGCAGGCGCGGCACCCCGAAGACCTCGAAGTAATCCTGTCTCAGCGTCGCATCCCCCTAAAACACTACGGGCCCGTCGAACGGGCCCTGGGCCTTCCCTCTCAAACTTCCCCAGCGGACAACCGCTCCTCTACGCGGAGAACGAGGTTCCACACCCACAAGATGATTTCGCGCTCGGATTCACGAACGTGAAGCCTCCCGTCAGCCCCTGGGTCACGTAGTCGAGGGTCGTGCCGTTCAGATAGATGTAGCTCTTCTTGTCGATCACGACCTTCACGCCGTCGATCTCGAACTCCTTGTCGTGCGGAGTCTTTTCGGTGTCGAACTCGAGCACATAGGACATCCCCGAGCATCCGCCGCCCCGCACGCCCATTCGCAGGAACGCCGTCTCGGGCAGGTTCTGCTGCGCCTTCAGCTCCTTCACCTGCTTCGCCGCCGACTCCGACAACACGACCGCCATGGCCCGGTTCCTCCCTTATTTTGATGCGGCGCCGCTCGGCACCGATGCATTCTTCTCTTTGTAGTCCGCGAGCGCCGCCTTGATCGCATCCTCCGCCAGCACCGAGCAGTGGATCTTCACGGGCGGCAGCTTCAGCTCGTTGACGATGTCGGTGTTCTTGATCTTCGCCGCCTCGTCGATCGTCTTGCCCTTGAGCCACTCGGTGGCCAGGCTCGACGAGGCGATCGCGCTGCCGCAGCCGAAGGTCTTGAACTTCGCGTCCTCGATGACACCGGTCTCGAGGTTGACCTTGATCTGCAGCTTCATCACGTCGCCGCACTCCGGCGCGCCGACGAGGCCCGTGCCCACGCCCGGCGTCTCCTTGCCGAAGGACCCGACGTTGCGCGGGTTGTTGTAGTGGTCGACCACCTTATCGCTGTACGCCATCGCGCTCCCCCTTACTCAGCCTTCCACTTGATGGTCTTGATATCGACGCCTTCTTTCGCGAGCTCATAGAGCGGCGACATCTCCCGCAGCCGCTTGATGACCTCGATCGTCCGCTGCCCGACGTACTCGACCTCCTCCGCCGTGGTGAAGCGATGGAGGCTGAAGCGGATCGACGAGTGGGCCAGCTCCGCGGAGGCGCCCAGCGCGGCGATCACGTACGAGGGCTCGAGCGTCGACGAGGTGCATGCCGACCCGGACGACAACGCGGTCTCCCGGTTCAAGCCCATGAGCACCGACTCACCCTCGAC
>DASQAX010000249.1:0-6090 GCA_035635535.1 Vicinamibacterales bacterium
ACCGCGACCTGCAGAACCTCGCGAGCGGCGATCCCTCGGGGACGAAGGACCTGAGCGACGACATCAGTCATTACGCCGAGGGGCCCAGCGGCGGCCCGGCCGCGGCCGCGGAACTGTCGCGCCGGCTGGGCGAGGCGCTGACGGGCAAGACGTTCAAGCTCGCGCAGGCGATGCCGGTCGCGCATACGTGCTGGGTGGCGGTCTCCGCCCGCCAGTTGAGCGAGAAGCAGATCGAGGGGCTGCAGAACGAGATGAAGTCGGGATTGATGTCGCTTGGCGCCAACGAGCAGCAGGCGCAGAACGTCGCCGATCAGGTGGGGGCCGTCCAGCAGGCGGTGACGGCCCGCCACCGCCGCTGGTACGAATTGCTCTGAAGGCGGACCTGCCGCCTCCGCGACTTCGTCGCTACGGCGAGCCTCGCCGGAGCCTTGGCGAAGGCGGGAAGGTCCGCCTCTACGATCGCGTCAGCGGGCCACGGCGACCGGTTTCTCCACAGTCTCCCAAGGGAGTCCCGGCCGGCCGAAGTGCCCGTAGTTCGTCGTCGTCCGGTAGATCGGCCGCAGCAGATCGAGCTTCTCGATAATCGCGCGCGGGCGGAAGTCGAACGCGCTCGTCACGAAATCCTCCGCCGCCCGCCAGTCGCCGGTCCCGAACGTGTCCACCTTCACCGACACCGGCTTCGCCATGCCGATCGCGTAGCCGACCTGCAGCTCGGCGCGCTTGGCAAGCCCCGCCGCGACCACCTGCCTGGCCACGTAGCGGCAGAAGTACGCGCTGCTGCGGTCCACCTTCGAGGGGTCCTTCCCGCTGAACGCGCCGCCGCCGTGCCGGCCCCAGCCGCCGTAGCTGTCGACGATGATCTTGCGCCCCGTGACGCCGGCGTCGGCCGACGGACCGCCGTGGCTGAAGTCGCCCGTCGGGTTCACGTAGAGCGTCACGTCCTTGCGCCACCACTTGCCGAGCGCGCGCGGCCCGAGCTGCTCGCGGACGTATTCGGTGATGTGCTTCTGATTGGCGTCGGGCGTGTGCTGCGTCGAAATGACGACGGCGGTGACTTCCTTCGGCTCGTTGTTCTCGTAGAGGACGGAGACCTGGGACTTGCTGTCGGGACGGAGGAAGTTGACCCTCCCCTGCTTGCGGTCGTCGGTGAGGCCCTTGGTCAGCTTGTGCGCGAGGAGAATCGGCAGCGGCATCATCTCGGGCGATTCGTCCGTCGCGTAGCCGAACATGATGCCCTGATCGCCGGCACCCTGGTCGCCGCTCTGACTCGTGGCCGCCGTCACGCCCTGCGAGATCTGCGACGACTGGCGCGTCACGATCGGAATGAGCTTCAGCGTCGTATCGCAGAAGGGCTCGGCGCCGTCGGTGTAGCCGATTTCCTTCACGGCCTGCCGCACGATCCTCTCGTAATCGAGCCTGGCGTTCGTCGTGATCTCTCCGGCGATCACGACCGTGTCGCTCTTGCACAGCGTCTCGCAGGCCACGCGGCTCGAGAGATCCTGTTCGAGGCACGCATCGAGAATGGAGTCGGAGATGTAATCGCAGACCTTGTCGGGGTGTCCTTCGGAGACGGATTCGGACGTGAAGATGAAGCGCGACATGGTGCTCCTTCGAGGAAAATTCGTCTTGCGAACGCCGCCAACAAAAAAGCCCGCGACTACGTCGCGGGCATTCGAGCGCGACTTAGACAGTAGCGTCCCGGCATGTGCCTGGACGACCATATGCAGCGCGGCCCATCAAGTCGGTGAAATCGCCGCGCGCCACGAAACGCGACAGTATAACACCTTAAGCCCGGAGCCCCGAGCCTTGAGCCTGCTTGTTCTCGTTCATCACGGCGACGCGGTCGGTCCCGACGTGGATCCGATGCGGCCGCTGTCGTCGGTGGGACGCGCGGCCACCGGGCGGCTGGCGGGCCTCGCGGCCGAGCGGGGCGTCAAGCCCGATGCGATCTGGCACAGTGGGAAATTGCGTGCACGTCAGACCGCGGAGCTGTTCTGGAAGGCGTGCAATCCGTTCGCGCCGATCACCGCGGAGCGCGGACTGCTTCCGGACGACCCGCCGCACTGGATGCGCGATCGGCTCGCGGCCGAGGCGCGCAGCATCCTGATCGCGTCGCACATGCCATACTTGCCCCACCTGCTCGCGTCGCTGCTCGGCGCGCGCGACGAGTCGCGCGCGCATGCATTTCCGCTGCACGGCTGCGTCGCGCTCGAAACGGACGGCGATCGATGGAAGGAGGCGTGGCGGCTCGAAGGGTAGTCGTTCGGATCGACGGGCGATCCGAACGACTCGGCTGAATCTACCAGCGGAACGTGAGACCGACGGTGCCGCGCCAGAAGTCGAACTTGCCGGTCGCGAGCGTGAAGTCGCCGTTCTGTACGGTGTCCTGCAGATCGCGGAAGTACCGCAGGTCGCCGCGGAACCCTACGTGATCGGTCATGAAGCCCATCGCGCCGAAGCCGAGATCCATGCCCCAGTCGTTGCTGTCAACCGTGAACAACTGATCGGCGGTGGCGACGTGCGTCTTCAGCAGGCCGAGACCACCCACGACGTACGGCCTGAAGCCCGCGCCATGCTGGCCGCCCACCGGGATGCCGAGCGTGATGTTGGCCATCAGGTTCTGGACGTTGTCGCTGTCGGCGAAGCTGATGTTGTCGGTGTTGTTCTCGAAAAACGTCGGCGTGTAGGACCAGTCGGCTTCGAATCCGGCGATGCCCGCACCCATCCAGCCGAGCGAAGCACCGTACGTCAGCTTGTCGTTCGACGGCGTGTCGCCGCCGAAGCCGATGCCGATGTTCGGCGTAAACAACCAGTCGGCGCGCGCGCTCGCAGGCCCTATGACCAGCATCAGCGCGGCTATCAAAGCGCACTTCTTCAACATTGCGGTTCCTCCTGGACGTGCAGTCCATGTCGTCGCTCTGGGCGACGGTTCGGTTTCTCCCGGCCCGCGAGGGTGCAAGCAAAATGCCCGCGGCGATCCGCGAAGCTGAACGAAACGATTGAAGGAATTGAACTTTTTGCCGGAAAACAACCGTCAGCGCGCGCGCGCGAGCGCGGCCGTATGCTCGAGCAGCAGCCGCCACGCGCGGCCCGTGTGGACGCTCGTCGTGCGCAGGTGGCCGATCGCCATGCGGAGCGCGAACGCCCCATTGAGGCGGGTATGCGAAAGAAATACGTCGCCGCCGGCGTTTACGGCGTCGAGCACGCGTTCGTTGAAGCGATCCAGCTCAGGCGCCGTGAGCGAGATCGCCTGTGGTTTCGCCCGAAAGCAGACCGTCGCGAACGGAACCGGCGCCAGCCGCTCGAAATCCGGATGCTCATCCACGCGCGCGGCGAACTCGTGCGCGAGACGGATGTGCTCGCGCAGCACGGCGCGGAGGCGCGCCGCGCCAAAATGCCGAAGAACCATCCAAAGCTTTAGAGATCGAAACCGCCTGCCGAGCTGAATCCCGCTATCCATCAGGTTGCGGACGCCGGCGGTGCCTTCCGCCGTCTTCAGGTATTCCGGCACGAGCGAGAACGCCTCGCGGACGACGTCCATGCGGCGGCAGTAGAACGCGCTGAGATCGAACGGCGTGAACAGCCATTTGTGCGGGTTCACCACGATCGAGTCGGCATCGTCCCATCCGGCAAAGTGCGGGGCGCACTCGGGGAGCATCGCCGTAACGCCCGCGTAGGCGGCATCGACGTGCAGCCAGACGTGATGCTCGCGACAGATGCGCGCGATCGCGGCGACGGGATCGACGCCGGTGCTCGACGTCGTGCCGATCGTCGCGACGACCGCCACGGGCGTGACGCCGGCGCGGCGATCCTCGTCGATCGCGGCGCGCAGCGCGTCGGCGCGCATCGCGAACGCCGCGTCGACCGCAATCTTCCGCAGCGACGACTGGCCGAGGCCAAGCGTCAGCACGGCCTTGTCGATCGACGAGTGCGCCTGCTCGGAGCAGTAGATGCGCAGCGCTCCCACGTCGGTCCGCGCGGCCAGCCCGCGCTCGCGAACGCCAGGGACGGCCGACTGCCGCGCGGCGGCGAGCGCGTGCAGGCTCGAGATCGACGCGGTGTCGTAGATGACGCCGTCGAACGCGCCCGGCAGGCCGAGCAGGCTGCGCAGCCACGTCAGCGAGACGTCCTCGAGCTCCGTCGCGGCCGGCGACGTCCTCCACAGCATCGCCTGCTGGTTGAGCGCCGCCGACAGGAACTCCGCGAGCACGCCCGACGCGCTCGTCGTCGCGGGGAAGTACGCGAAGAACCCCGGATGATTCCAGTGCGTGAGCGCGGGCACGAGCACGCGTTCGAAGTCTTCGAAGATCTTCTCGAACGGCTCTCCCGCTTCCGGAGGGAGGTCCGGCAGCGCGTCGCGAACGTCACCGGGCGCGACGCGCGGCAGGACGGGGTACTTCTCGGAGTTACTGAGGTAGTCGGCGATCCATTCCACCAGCGCGTGGCCGTGACGCCGGAACTCCGAAGGGTCCACCTATTTGTGCGCGGCGATGTAGCTGGTCGCGAATGTCTTCAGCCCGGGGTTGAGCGTCGCAATCGCGTTGGCTTCTTCCGCGGCGCGCTCGGTCGTCCAGCCATCCTTCAGCGCGCGCTTGATCATCCACATCGCCGCGGCGCGCCCGCCGCCGCCGCAGTGGATGTAGGCCGGCTGATTGCCCTTGTCGGCAACCGCCGCGAGAAATTCGTCCGCGACCTTCGGGTCGGGCATCGCGCCGTTGAGCGGCAGGTGGACGTACTTGATGCCGGTCGTCTTGATGGCGGCCTCTTCCTCGGTCACGCCCTGCTCGGTCGGCAGACGGAAGCTGATGATCGACGCGAAGCCCTGCTTCTTCAGGTTCGCCACGCCGGTCGCGTCCGTCGCGCCGCCGCACGCAAAGACGGCGTCAATCTGGTTGAAGTTCTGGACGCCCTGGACGTCGACCTTCTTGACCTGGGCGAACGCGGGAACTGCGAGAGCCGCGACGATAAGCGCCGCGGCGAGCCGGTTGCGAATCATGAGGAATCTCCTTCGCCGGAGATTCTACTGCGGGCCGACCTGAAGGTCGGCCCCTACGTTCACTTTTACGGAAGTTCGGCCCCTACGTGCACTTTCACGGCAGGTCGGCCCCTACGTGCACTTTTACTCTTCGACCGTCACCGTGGCGGGCTTGATCAGCCGCACCGTGACGGGCGTCCCCGAGGGCAGCGTCGCCGCATTCCGGCCGCCGGCCACGACGGCCGCCGTTCCGGCCCCGGCGCCGGTTGCCGCGCCAATGGCCGCGCCTTTCGCGCCGCCGAAGATGCCGCCGATGATAGCGCCGCCGATCGCGCCGCCGCCGATCTTCGCCGTGCTCTCGCCGCCCGGGCTGTCCCCTTCACGGTAAATCGTGTCGGTTTCGAGCGGCACGCGCGTGCCGTCCGCGAGGACGACCGACGTGAACCGGATGCCGAGGCGCGACCGGTCGCGCAGCTTGCCGCCGCGCTCGACCATCGTCACCTCGCCGCGCGCCTGGGAGCCCGCGGGAATCGCCACGCGGTCGCCGACCCGAACGTCACGCGTCACGCGCGCCACGACTTCGTCCTCGACGCGCGCCTTCTCGCTCGTAATCGCGGTCTCCATCTGAAGGCCGAGCACCGAGTCGGTCGACACGACGAGATCGACGAGCCGCGGGGCCGGCGGCGCCTTGGGTTCGACGGATTCCGGGAATGCGGCAGGCGCGATGGGCGCCGCGGCCACGGCTTGCACCGGCCTCGGCTCCAGCGGGGCGGGCGGCGCGGCGGGCCGTGCCTCCGGAATCGATGCGCGCGCGTCCTGCGTCACGCGCGGCGCGCTCGAGACGGGCGCGGGACGCGTGCGTGGCGCTTCGGGCGCCGTGCGTGCTGCCTCCGGACGCGCGCTCGCGCGTGGCGCGGCTACTGGCGCTGCGGGCGCAACGGGCGTGTCGGTGTCGGAGATGACTGCTTCCGATTGCTCCACCCCACCCGTCGCGACATCGGCTACCGGCGCAGCCGTTTGTGGCGCACGCGCCGGCCGGCTCGCGATAAACGCACCGGCCGCCCCAACCGTGATGCACGACGCCGCGACGACCGCGACCGTGCTCGTTCGAATCT
>DASQAX010000250.1:0-9731 GCA_035635535.1 Vicinamibacterales bacterium
CCGCGCGCGCCGCTTCGAGATCCAGCAGTTGATCGGCCGGCGAGCGCGTCGTGCGGACCTCGATGGCATCCACGAACGGACGGCTGTCCCAGTAGCCTTCGTGCGCGCGAAGCGTGATCAGTCCCGCATCGACCCGCTCGACGCGGAACGGCCCCGATCCCATCAGTGCTCCCGCGGCAGGCCGGACGACAATCGCATTCCCCTGGTCGGCGAGCTCAAACGGAAGGCCCGGCGCGTCGCGGCCCGCATCGATCGCAACCGTGTCGTCCCCGGACGTGATCTGCCAATCGACATGCGCCATCCGGAGAGCCTCCGCGACCTGCGGCGGCTGCAGCGTCGACCCATCGTGCAGCTTCACGCCTCGACGCAGCCGGAACGTCCATCGGCGACCGCCGTTATCGCCCTGCCAGGCGGTGGCCAGCAGGGGCCTGAGCGCGCCTGCCGTATCGCTCGCGACGAGCGTTTCGTACGCGAGCGCATTGACGCGCCGCATCACGGCAGCATCTGTCGTCTCGATTCGAAGCGTGCCGCCGTAATGGGGACGCGCCGCGTCGACGGTAACGGCCGCCAGCAGCGCGCTAACGGCCGCAAGAAATATCGGCTTGAAACGCGTCATAGCGATCGGCGCCCGAGAGGCGCGTGATCACGAACGTCTTGCCATCGACACTCGACAGTGCGGTGAACGCCCCCGCCAGCGGAAAGTCGGGCGCCGCCTGCACGACGCGCCCGCCTTGCACGACCAACGCCCGCAGCACGTCACCATCACGGCCATGCGAAGCGGCAAGATACTGCGAGCGACCAGCGCCGCACAGCGATCTCAACGGAACGACATCGTCTCCGGCTCCAAGGTCCGCGACCGGGCGACGATTCGCGTCGAGCTGCGTCAACCGTCCCTGACGGTCGGCGACGATGAATCCCTCCCCATCGCTCGCGATGGTCGACCCGCCATAGACCGTCATGCCCTCAGGCGTCATGAAATAGTTGCGTTCGGGTTCGAGGCCGCCGTTCGGGAGCGACGAGAGCGGCCACGGGACGCGTCTCTCCGTGCAGGCGAGTCGTAAGGGGTTGAACTGCGCAGCGCAGTCGGTTCCCGGAAGAAGTACCCCAAACGTCACCCTGTCCATCACCAGATGTCCGCGAAGGTCTCTCGGCCAGACTCGCGCCGGCAACGAAACCGATTCGATCCTCCGCCATCGCGGTGTCGCCTGCCCCAGGGACAGATCCTCTTCCTGTTCGTAGCGCGTCACCCCCGCGCGGTCGAGTACGAGCAGACCTCGCGGAGTGAGCACCGCCACGTCGAGTATCTGAACCCGCTGTGCGAAGAGCGGCTTCAGCACGATGGCGGTAGGAAGCTCTTCGACAGCGCCGGGCACCTGCGTGCCGGCAGGCGCGGAGAAGAGGAGCAGGAGTAACACGCACATCGCCGGTCTCAGACGACGATCGCGGCCGTGGAAGCCCACGGCCGCGATCGTAGCATTCCGACTTCAGCGGCTATTGGGCGAGGCGAACGACATGCCGCCGCCTGCCGTGGTGGCTTTCAGCACGTCGTTGGCGAAGAAGCCCTTCCCGTCCATCGGCACCATCATGATCTGCACCTTGTCCGACAGGCGCTCCGCGATGATCTTCTGGATGAGCAGCGGGTTGTCCTTGAGCACCTCGGCTTCCGACTTCATGCGCGCGGCGTCGGCCACCGCCAGCAGCCGCACGCGCTGCGCGTCGGCCTCCGACATCAGGTTGCGTTTCTCGAGCTCGGCCTTGCTGTCGATGACCTTGGCCTGCGCGGCCGCCTCCGCACCCTTGATCGTGGTCTCCTTGCGCGCCTCGGCCTCCAGCCGGCTCTGCTGGATCTGCTTCTCCTTGAGCGGCAGCGTGTACTGCATCGCGTCCGCCTGCGCCTTTGCCTCGATGACCGTGGACTGCGCCCGGCCCTCCGACTGCTTCACGTGCCGCACCTTGTCGGCGTCGGCTTCGAGCTCCGCCGTCCGCACCATCTTCTGCTTCATCTCGACTTCGATCGACAGGCGATCGTTCTCCTGGGCCTTCACCAGCAGCCCTTCGAGTCCCTTGGCGTACTCCTGCGGAAGATCGATGTCGCGCAGCATCACCTCCTTGACGACGATGCCGTCGGACGCCAGCCTCCTGGTGATCGTGTCTGCCGCCGCACGACGGACTTCTTCCCGCCTGGTCGAAAACACGTCGCGGACCAGGTATCCGGAGATGGTCTGTCGGAAGGCACTGGCCACCACCGCCGGGAGCAGCTCGGTCTCGACCGGCCGGGGAAGGTTGCTCTCCACGTACGGCAGCCGGCGCGGATCGAGCTGGTAGCGCACCGAGACGCCGAGGCCGAGCGGAAGGCCTTCCTTGCTGTACACCTTCAACGCGGTCGGTTGCGCCTTGGGCGCGTCCGAGGCATTGGTGCTGTAGATCTGATCGCGCACGTTGTAGGTCTCGACATGCTGCACGAGCGGCGTCACGAAGTGGGTGCCCGGATAGATCGTGCCGCCAACCGTGCCGGAGACCTGGCTGACGCGCACGCCCGCCATGCCGCTCGGCACCACGACGATGCTGAGCCCCGGCAGGAGCAGAAGGACGGCGATCACGACGTGGCGGGCAAAGAGCCGCCACCTGATGGTTGACGTATCCGGCTGGAGCATCACCTTGCGGGCATCTCTTCCGAGAACGACCCCGGCGGCGATGAACATCGACAGGGCACCGGACAACAGGACGTACTTGATGGCTAACATTTCGGGCCTCCTTGTGGCGCGATCAGATCGACAGTTGAGAACTCAGTGAACGGATGCGAAGAGCTGGTCGATGTCAGTAGTGCGCTCGGCGTGGAGCTCCACGACGTCGCCGGGCCGAACGCGTTCGAAGAGCCGCTCGACGTCGGCGTTGCTCAGGCGGATGCAGCCATGCGACTTCGCGTAGCCGATTGACGAGGGCTGGTCGGTGCCGTGGATGCCGTAGCCTTTCTGGCTCAGGCCGATCCACCGCGTGCCGATCGGGTTCCGCGGCCCCGGCGCGATAACGGTCCCCGAGTGGTAGTAGGTCGGGTTGGAGACGCGATTGACGATGGTGAAGGTGCCGGTGGGGCTCGGCGACGCCGGCGCGCCGACTGCGACGGCGAACACCTGCACGACCTCGTTGTTCTCGACGACGGCGAGCTTCCGGTCGGGGATGCTCACCACGATGCGCCGGACGACCGCCCCGGAATTGGCCGTGTCAGCCGCCTCGGCGCGCGTGCCTGCCAGCGTTCCCGCCACGACCACCGCCGCCATCCACGTCATTCGATTCGCTCTCATCTCGTCCTCCGTGTTCCTCGCGGACGAGAAGAGCAACCGATCAGCCAGACGTTAAGTTGTTGTAGCTCCGGTGGTTATCCAATTCAGCGAGGCAGGAACCCGTGTCAGCCGGCACACGGCGTGGGGACGCGGACACAGGTGGTTCGGGGGTTCGCGATAGTATTTCGAACGCCTTCAACGAGAGGAACTAAGCGATGCGCAGGGTCTCATTTGTATTCGTGTTGATGCTGGCCATGCCGGGGCTCGCAGCCGCCCAGGACTGGGCCGAGTACCAGAACGTCCAGGACGGCTTCAAGGTCGATTTTCCCGGACAGCCGAAAATCACGACGACGACCTGGAAGTCCGAGTACGACTACACGCTTCCCGCGCGCGTGTACACGGCGGAGCGCGGACGGGAGCGCTACTCGATGACGGTCGTGGACTACAACCCGATCGAGCCGCAGGGTATCGAGCGGCGGAAGAACTGCCCGGCGGGGGCAGAGCCGTGCATCGGCAGCGACCTGAGCGGCCCGGGCTACTGGAAGCACGACATCCGCGGCGCAATCGTCTACGCCGCGTCGAAGTTCCTGCAGCGCGACGTGAAGATGACGCGGATGCTCTGGGCACACGAGGATCTCGTCGAGGGCATCGAGCTCCAGCTGACGAACAATCCCGATCAGTCGCGCACCTTCGTCTTCATCAGCATGCGCGAGAACAGGCTGTATATCTCCGAAGGCACGGTGCCCAAGGGGTATCCGCAGCCCGGTCTCTTTCAGCAGTCGATGGGGTACCTCGACAAGGACGGCAACGGCGTCCGCTATCAGAAGATCTACTCGAACGAGGTCTACGGACTCGGAGACGCCCCCGCGCCGTCGTACGGCGGGGGCGGCGGCGGTCGCGCGGGCGGCGGTCGTGGGGGCGGCGGGGGCCGGCGCGGCGGCGGAGCGGGCAACACCGAGCAGCCGTAAGAGGACAGGTACCTCCACGGTGTCGTCGAGCGGGCGCTGGCCGGCCGCACGTAAAATGCCAGCCTGATGGACGTCGGGCGGGAAGCGCCAATTCTCCAGGCCGAGGGCATCGTCAAGCGCTTTCCCGGCGTCGTCGCGCTGAACGGTGTCAGCCTCGAGATCCGGGCGGGCGAGACGCACGCGCTGCTCGGCGAGAACGGCGCCGGCAAGTCCACGCTCATCAAGACGATTGCCGGCGTCTATCACCCGGATGCCGGGGAGATCCGCATCGACGGGCGGCCGGCGCGGATACGGAACCCGCACGACGCGCAGGTGCTGGGCATCAGCACGATCTACCAGGAGTTCACGCTCGCGCCCGACATGTCCGTGGCCGAGAACATCTTCCTCGGCCGCGAGCCGCTCCGGATCCGCGCGCTGTCGATTGTCGATCGCCGGGCGCTGGTCGAACGAACGCGAGAGGTCCTCGCCTCGCTCGACCTGCAGATCGATCCCGAAGCGACCGTCAGGCACCTGGGCGTCGCGCAGCAGCAGATGGTCGAGATCGCCAAGGCGCTGTCGCTCGACGCCAGGCTGATCATCATGGACGAGCCGACGGCGACGCTGACGTTGCACGAGATCGACCGGCTGTTCCAGACCATCGGCCGTCTCAAGCAGCGCGGCGTCGCCATCGTCTACGTATCGCACCGCCTCGAGGAAGTGAAAGGGATCGCCGACCGGGCGACGATCCTGCGCGACGGCGCGTACGTCGCCACCGTGGCGGTGGCGTCGACGACCATCGACGAGATGATTCGCCTGATGGTCGGGCGCGACCTGAAGGACAAGTTCCCCAAGGTGAACGTCGAGCCGGGAGACGAGGTGCTGCGCGTGGAGGGACTCACGCGGAAGGGCATCCTCCACGGCGTCAGCTTCCGTGTCCGTCGCGGCGAGATCGTCGGGATTGCCGGGCTCGTCGGAGCGAGGAGGACCGAGACCGCGCGGGCGATCTTCGGCGCCGATCCCCTCGACAGCGGCCGCATCTTTCTCCACGGCAAGCCCGTCCTGGTGCGCACGCCCGCCGACGCGATTGCCAACCGGATCGCGCTCGTGCCGGAGGACCGCAAGCGTCATGGTATTTTTGCGTCTTTGTCGGTGCGCGAGAACGTCGTGCTGAGCGGCCTCCGTCAGTTCTCGCGGAAGGGGCTTCTCGACCTCCGCAGCGAGAGGCGGCGCGCGCAGGAGTTCGTCTCGTCGCTTCGCGTGGCGACGCCGGACCTCGAGAAATGGGCGCGCGACCTGAGCGGCGGCAACCAGCAGAAGGTCGTCATCGCGAAGTGGCTCAACACCAACGCGGAGCTGTTCCTGTTCGACGAGCCGACCCGCGGAATCGACGTCGGCGCCAAGATCGAGGTGTACAGGTTGATGGGCGAGCTCGTCTCACGCGGCGCCGCCATCGTCATGATCTCGTCGGAGCTGCCCGAGATCCTCGGCATGAGCGACCGGATTCTCGTGATGCGCGACGGCCGCATCTGCGGCGAGTTCGCCCGCGCCGACGCGACGGAAGAGAACATCCTGAACTGCGCGCTGAGGGGCGCGGCCTAGGTGCTCCTCCACGCTCGCCGGTCCGGGGCGGAGCCTCGCTAGCGTTGCGGACCATCCGATGGAGCCGGCTCGGCATGCCGGCGGTGATCGTCGCGCTGGCCGTCGTCTTCGGCTCGATCAACCCGAATTTCTGGAGCGCGACGAACCTCGCGAACGTGTCGCGCCAGATGTCGATCCTCGCCCTGCTGGCGCTGGGACAGACGTTCGCCATCCTGAGCGGCGGCATCGACCTGTCGGTCGGCTCGATGCTCGCGCTCGTCAGCGTCGTCTGCGCGCAGCAGATGAAGGTCTACGGGCTGGCGGCGGGCATCGCGGCCGGGGTCCTCGCCGGCGGGCTGACCGGGCTGGCCAACGGGCTGATCATCGCGAAGGCGAGGGTCCCGCCTTTCATCGCGACGCTCGGCATGCTCGTCGCCGCGCGCGGCGCGGCGCTGACGCTCAGCGGCGGCCTGCCGATCGCCGGCCTGCCGCGGCAATTTCTCACTCTCGGCGCCGGTTATATCGGCCCGTTCCCGATCCCGACGGTGATCGCCGTGGCCGCCTTCGCGCTGGCGCACGTGATTCTCAGCCGGACGCTGTTTGGCCGCTACGTCTACGCCATGGGGAGCAACGAGGAAGCCGCCGTGCTTTCGGGCATCAACGTGGCCAACTATAAGATGCTGGTGTACGTCACCAGCGGGCTGTTCGCGGGTCTCGCCGGCGTCATCCTGACGGCGCGCGTCATCTCCGGGCAGCCGACGCTGGGTGAAGTCCAGGAGCTGTATTCGATTGCCGCCGTGGTCATCGGCGGCGGCAGGATCAGCGGTGGCGTCGGGGGCGTCGGCACGACGTTGATGGGCGTGCTCGTTCTGGGCATTCTCGGCAATGGCCTGAACCTCGTGCAGGTGTCCTCGTATATTCAGAACATCGTCATCGGCGCGATCATCGTCGGCGCGGTATACGTGGACCTGGCGCGGGAGCGCCGCCGGTGAGGGCAGGGCCGACCTTGTCAGGTCCGCCAGGAGATTGCATGAACGAACGGATGAGAACGCGCGGCGCGCTGATGGCAGTCGCGGCCGTGGTGATGCTTGGATGCGGCCGCGGGACGCAGCCTTCACAGGAGGTCGCGCCGGGCGTCACGCCGGCGCCTTCGGCGCCTGCGGCGACCACCGCGCCCGCCGTGACGGACTATCCCAGGCCCGCAAAGCCGTCGAAGCCGTACCGCATCGGCGTCTCGATTCCGCACCTGTCCAACCCCCACTACGTCGGCCAGGCCTACGGGTACATCGACGAGGCGCGGAATCTCGGCGCCCAGGTGACGCTGCTCGAGGCGGGCGGCTACGAACACCTCGACAAGCAGATTTCGCAGATCGAGGACCTCGTGGCGAGCAAGGTCGACGCGATCATCCTCGCGGCCATCAGCGGCCCGGGCACGGTCGGCGCCGTGGAGAACGCGGTCGCGGCGGGCATCCCGGTAATCAACGTCAACGTCATGACCGACAGCGACCAGGTGGTCACGCGGATCCGGTCCGATGACGACGTGATTGGCCGGATGCAGGCGGACTTCATGGGCGACCGGCTGAAGGGCGGCGGCAGCGTCGTGATGCTGCGCGGCGCGCCCGGCACGTCGTGGGCCGAGATCCGCGGCAACGCGTTCAAGCAGCAGCTGGCCGCGAAGTACCCAGGCGTCAAGGTCCTCGGCGAGCAGTACTCCCAGTCGACGCCGGCGGACGGCCTGCGACTGATGGAGGACTTCCTGCAGACGTTCCCACAGATCAACGGCGTCTACAACGGCGCGGATTCAACGGCGGTCGGCGCAGCGCAGGCGGTGAAGTCGGCCGGCAAGTCGGGATCGATCGTGATGACCGCGACGGATTTCCAGCTCGATACCGAGAAGTTCATCCGCGAGGGCGTGATTTCCGCGTCGGTGCTGCAGCAGCCGGTGACGATGGGACGGTGGGGCGTCCGTGCGGCGATCAACTATCTCGAGAAGAAGCCGGTGCCGCCCGTCATGTTCACCGCGCTGATGACGGCGACCAAGGACACCCTCGATCGGCTCGACCTCTCGGCCGTGCGCGCGCCAGCGGGATGGACGCCGCCTGCGCGCTAGTTGGTAGTTGTGGCCGGTGGTTTGTGCCCGCAACCACCAACCACTAACTACCAACGACGAACGAAGCCCGGCGAAGCTACTGCTGTCCGCCGCGCCCGCCACGACCGCCGCGTCCGCCGCCACCCTCAGCGGGTGCGTTGCCGCCCGCGCCGCCGCCACGTGCCGCAGGCTGCGGCAGCGGCTTCTGCGGCCCGAGGACCTTCGTGAGCGCCGTATACGCGCACATCTCGTCCATGTTCCCGCCGCCGACGCCCATCGCCCCAATCAGCTGATTCTCGACGACGATCGGCAGGCCGCCGCCGACGAAGTAATAGGAGAAGCCCTGCGTCCTGCCAAGGTCCATGCGGATCGCCCGTCCTTCGAGGTTCGGGAAGCGCTGGGCGACCTCGCTCGACGGCGTCCGGGCGTAGAGCGCCGTCTGCGCCTTCATCAACCCGGTCTCGGCGCCAATCGGCAGCACACCGTCCATCACGTGCGCGTCGATGATGTCGCCGGTCGGCGCGAGGACGAAGATGGCATATGTGCCCGGGCCGTTCGGCTGCGTCTTCGCGAAGTCGAGGCACGCGTCGACGAGCTGACGCGCGACCGTCGAGTTGATCTGCATCTTCATGAGCGTGCGCCCCGCGACCTCGTCGGACACGACCGCGCGCGAGAGAGGCATGGCTGTCTGCGCGTACGCGGTCGTCGCGAATGCGACCGCCGCCGCCAACATTGCGATTTTCTTCATGCTGTCCTCCTGGGCCGACCTGAAGGTCGGCCCCTACGAATCGGAATATGTAGGGGCGGACCTGAAGGTCCGCCTCTACGCTCTACGAAACGAAATGCGTAGGGGCGGACCTTCAGGTCCGCCCGACGATCAGGCCGAGTGGTCCATGATGATCTTCATTCGCTGGCCGCTGTCGGACCCCAGCATGCCGATGGCGGCCCTCAGCTCTCCGAGCGGCAGGACGTCGCTGACGAGCGGCTCGAGCTTCACCTGCCCGCGCTCCACCAGCGCGATACACGAGGTGTAGTCCTCGGGCTTGGCGACGCGCGCGCTGATGAGCGAGATTTCCTTGAAGTACAGATCGTAGAACGGCAGCGCGCCTTCCTTCACCGTGTAGATGCCGAACATCAGCACCTTGCCGCCGAAGCGCGTCATGTGGATCGACTGCTCGAGCTGCTTGAGCACGCCGGTCGTCTCGATCGTCAGGTCTGCGCCGCGCCCTTCCGTCGCCTCCCGCACCTGCGCGATGACATCGTCGCCGCCGGGGATGGTGAGGTCGGCGCCGAGCCTCTCGGCCATCGCGCGCTTCTCGGCGCTCCGCGTGATGCCGATGACGCGCGCGCCCCGTGCCTTCGCGAGCTGAACGTGGAGCTGACCCGTGACGCCAAGGCCGACGACGGCCACCGTGTCGCCGGCGAAGATGTTCACCTGCCGCTGGGCGTGGAGACACGTCGTGAGCACCTGGATCATCGGCGCCGTGCGGTCGTCGATGGTCTCCGGCAGGCGGAACACCTGGCTGGCGGGCACCATCAGGTACTCGGCGAAGCCGCCGTTGACGTCGCGGCCAATCAGCGTGCCGTTGGGACAGAGGTGGGTCTGGCCGATGCGGCAGTGGAAGCAGGAGCCGCAGTAGGTTTCGGGATCGATGATGACGCGTTCGCCAATGGCGGGTCCGCTTCGCGCGGCACCGGTGCTCAGCGGGACCCGCCCCACGTCGGGTCCTAGGTCCACAACCTCCCCCGCCATCTCGTGGCCGGGAATGAGCGGATACGGAACCTTGATCGAGCCGTTGTAGATCTTGTAGTCGGTGCCGCAGACGCCGCTGTGCG
>DASQAX010000251.1:0-13982 GCA_035635535.1 Vicinamibacterales bacterium
GGCGCGCGGCCCGGCGACCTGGATCGCGTCCGGCCCATGGGCCTCGCCGCCTGGATCGATCAGCAGCTCCACCCGTCCCGCATCGACGACCATGCGGCCGAGGCAAGGCTGCCGCAGCTCGACGACCCGCCCGCCGGAGCCAATCCGCAGGAGCTTCGCCGCTTCGCGCGCCGCCAGGTCGAAACGCTCGCCTCGGCAAAACTGATTCGCGCGATGTACAGCGGGCGCCAGCTGCAGGAAGTGCTCGTCGACTTCTGGTTCAACCATTTCAACGTCTACGCGGCAAAGGGGCGAACCGCGATCTATCTGCCGGCGTACGAGCGCGACGTCATCCGACCGCACGTTTTCGATCGCTTCCGCGAGCTGCTCGAGGCGGACGCGAAGAGCCCGGCCATGTTGTTCTATCTGGATAACTGGCTGAGTGCTGGAACCGGGCAGGGCGCGAAGCGCAAACGCGGCCTCAACGAAAACTACGGCCGCGAGCTCCTCGAGCTCCACACGCTGGGCGTCGACGGCGGCTACACCCAGAAGGACGTCACCGAGGTGGCGCGCGCGTTCACCGGCTGGACGATCGACCGCGACGGCCGGTTCCGCTTCGTCCCCGCGCTGCACGACAGTGGCGAGAAGACCGTCCTCGGCCACCGCATCAAGGCCAGCGGCATCGACGAGGGCGAGCGGGTGCTCGACATCCTGGCCTCGCATCCGTCGACGGCGCATCACATCGCTTTCGAGCTCGCGCAGCGTCTGGTCGCCGACGATCCGCCGCCCGCGCTCGTCGACCGCGCCGCCGCGCGCTTCCGCGACACCGGCGGCGACCTGCGCGAGGTCGTGAAGACCATCGTCACGTCGTCCGAGTTCCTCGCGCCCGCGGCGCGCGACGCGAAGTTCAAGACGCCCTTCGAGCTGGTCGTCAGCGCCGTGCGCACGACCGGCGCGGAGGTCGGCGATGCGCGCGCGTTCGTCCAGGCGCTGCAGCAGCTCGGCCAGCCGCTCTACATGTGCCAGCCGCCAACGGGGTACAAGGGCACGGCGGACGCGTGGCTGTCGGCGGGGGGGCTCGTCACGCGCATGAACTTCGCGACACGTCTTGCGTCGGGGAACATGCCGGGCGTCGCGCTGCCGGCCGGCGCGCCGCCGGCTCGCGAGCTTGCGCTGAAGATCGGTTCCCCGGAATTCCAGCGCTTCTGAGACTGACGATGAATCGAAGACTGTTCCTCAAGTCGGGCACGATGGCGATGCTCTCGCTCGGCTTCGCCCCCTCGTTCCTCGGCCGCGCGGCGGCCGCCGCCGGCGCCCGGCGCAAGCTGCTCGTCGCCATCTTCCAGCGCGGCGCCGTGGACGGCCTCAACATGATCGTCCCGCACGGCGACGCCGACTACTACCGCCTGCGTCCGACGATCGCGATTCCGCGTCCCGGCCGCGACCCGATGGGCTCGGCGATCGACCTCGACGGCTTCTTCGGCCTGCACCCGGCGATGGCGCCGCTCGAGCCGCTCTGGGACAACCGGTCGCTCGCCATCGTCCACGCGTGCGGGTCGCCGGACAACACCCGCTCGCATTTCGACGCGCAGGACTACATGGAGTCCGCGACGCCAGGCGTGAAGGCGACACGCGACGGCTGGCTGAATCGTTACCTGCAGGTCTCGTCAGGGGAACGCGACCCGCTGCGCGGGGTCGCGCTCTCGCGCACCATGCCGCGATCGCTCGGAGGATCGGCGCCGGCGCTCGCCATCGGCAGCGTCGACGAATTCGGCGTGCGCGGCGCGGCCGACGCGTTCGAGGAGCAATACGAAGGGTCGTCGGACCGGCTTCTGAGCGCTGCTGGCAACGACGCGTTTGCCGCCATGCGCACGCTGCAGCAGGTGGCCGGCAGTCCTTACCGGCCGGCGGCGGGCGTTCAGTATCCGAACAGCGCGTTCGGCAGGGCGCTCGCGGAGATTGCGCGGCTGGCGAAGGCCGACGTCGGCCTCGAGGTCGCGTTCACCGAGCTGGGCAACTGGGATCACCACGTCAACGAGGGCGCCGTCACCGGCCAGATTGCAAACCGGCTCCACGAGTTCTCGCGAGGCCTCGCGGCGCTCGCGGCGGACCTCGGCGACCGTCTTGCCGACACGGTCATCGTCACGATGTCGGAATTCGGGCGCGCCGCAGGCGAGAACGGCGACGGGGGCACCGATCACGGCCACGGCAACGCGATGATGGTCATCGGCGGCAACGTGCGCGGCGGCATGCACGGCGCGTGGCCGGGTCTCGGCGACGCGCACCGGTTCGAAGGGCGCGACCTCGCGATCACGACCGACTTCCGGGACGTGTTCAGCGAAATCGTCACCGCGCACATGGGCGTGCCGCGCGCGGCGTTGTCACGGATTTTCCCGGGTTATCGCGGGATGACGGCGCCGGGTGTGATTCGCGGGTAACCGATATAATTGTTTTGTGCCCCGTAAGGCTAACGTAGCGAAGACGAAGTGCGCGCTCTGCGGCGCGAAAGAGATCTCGGAACCGCGCGGCGAAGAGCGCTACTGCCGTGACTGCTGGGAAAAGAAGATCGCCGTCGAGGAGATCGTCGCCCGCGAGTTCGCGCTCAAGCGCTACATCCGCGCGCACAGCGCCGAGAAGTACCTGATCTACCACTCGACCATCAAGCGCCCCTGCGGCCAGATCATCGTCGTCGACGACGGCTACGACCTGTTCCTGACGATGGTGCTGTATCCGAACTTCGCATGGGACGAGCCGGCCTACCACCTCGAAGGGGACCCGGAGGGACGCACGTTCGCGGAAATTCTCGTGGACGTCGTCGCAACCGAGGTGATCGAGCCGTGGGGCGGCGGCAAGTGGCACCTCGAAATCTTCCGCTCCGCGAACCCGGAGGCGGAGGATTGGAACGGCGAAATGTAAGCGTATAATGCGCGTCTAGCGCGGGGCTGGCCTTCACGGGCCCGCCAACCTCTGTTGCCGGGGAGAATCAGATCATGAGTATCAAGCTCCATTCGCTGCTGGCACTCGGTGCCGCTGTTCTGTTGGCGACGAGCGCGCTCGCGGGGCAGGCGAAGCCCGCGGCCAAACCGGCGACACCCGCGCCCCAGGCGGCGCCGACGGCGCCGGCCAGATACGTTACGCCGATCCGCGGCGAGGCGCCGGTGCAGATGACGAAGCCGGTCGTCAAGCGGCTCAAGGACGAAGTCGTCGAGACCTTCAAGGTCAGGAACGCGTCGACCACGGGCTCGATCGCGGGACTTCACATCACCGAGTTCTGGTACGACAAGGACGGGAATCCCGTCAGTGGCGATGATTTCCGGTACCGGAAGGCGCTGATGCCGGGTGAAGTGATCGACATCGAGCTGCGCTCGCACGTCGTCCCGACGATGACGCGAAGCCAGTACAAATTCGAGCAGGCCAACGGTTCGGTGAAGGCGTCGCAGGTCGCCAAGTTCTGAAGCGCTTACCGCACCCGGATCTGCACATCCCGCGCGACGGCAGGCACGTTGCCGTCGCGCCGCTTCCCTTCGACGTGCACGACGTAGAGTCCCGGCGCGAAATCCTTCAGCGGAACCTGCGCGGTATATCCGTACCCGCCGCGTCCGCCCTGCAGGTCCGTTGACGATCGCGCTTCGCTGTTTCTGAAGACCACCTGCCCGCCTTCGGCACGGACTTCGGTTCCGACGTCGATCATGTGCGGCTGACTACCGGCCTGGTTTTCGTACACCTCCGCGAACAGCACCAGCTGATCGTCGCGCGTGAACTCGCGCGCGGTCGTGGGCGGGCGCATCAGGAGCAGGCCGACCGGGTCCTCCTTGACGCGCGCGGTGGGCGCCAGCACGCCGGAGGCCGACAGCAGCGTCAGCCCGCTCATGACGAGCGGCGGCTTGTAGAAGTCGGGCACGATCAGCGTGCGGACCACGCTGCCGGCAACGCCCGCCCCGTCGGCGGCGGAGACGCGCAGCTGATAGCGGCCCGGCGGCAGGTTGACGGCCGTCGTGATCCGGAACCCGCGCTCGCGGGCGCGCGCCAGCGTCGCCGGCATCAGGTTCAGATCCACCGATGCCTTCTCGTTGACGCGCGTCTTGCCGTCGTTGTCGGCCACGAACGTGATGACGGTCAGCGCGTCGGTATACGCCCCGTTCTTCTCGGTGAATTTCAGCGCGTTGACGTTCAGCTCAACAACCACGGCAATCGCCGCGTTCGGCGGCGCGCCCTTGTAGGGCGCGGCGAACAGGCGCATCGGGATGCCGGCGGTCGGCAGCGGGCTTTCCACCGCGGCCTTCAGCGCCGCGTCGCCGGGATCGTTCGACGCCTTCGTGGCGGCCGCGCGGCCGCGCGGCGCGACGTACCCGCGCCGCGCGCGCACCGTGATGCCAGGCCGCGTCACGCGCACCTCGATCTTCCGGAAGCGGCCGTCGCGCCGGTCGTTGACCGGGTAGTAGCCGAGGACGTAGTAGCTGCTGTTGTCGGCGACGAGACGGTCGAAGGCCTCGTCCACGTTGTTGCGGTTCACCGACGCGAAGCCGCCGGTTTCATCCGCCAGCTCGCGCAGGCTGTCCTGCGACAGCCGCAGCTCGTCCATCGCCGACTGCAGGCCCAGCCCCAGGTTCGGTTCGCCGGTGACGACGCCGGAGGCTTCGATCAGCTCGGCGCCGGGCACGGCGAGCCCGCGCGGATCGATCGCGTAGATGCTGACGTTGCCGCGCGTCGCCGCCGCGATCGCGTCGCGCGTGGCGTCGATGATCGTGGAGGCCGACGAGTTGTTGTCGAACAGGTTGTAGATGTCGTAGTCGATCCCCTCGCTGACGAGCACCATCGCCTTGCGGCGGCCGTGCAGCCCGGACATGAAATCCGAGAGCTTCTGCAGCGACTGCAGCATGCCGCGGGCGTTGTAGGCGCGTTCGAAACCGGCGGGGTCGTTCACCGGGTCGCCCGCGTTGCGCGTCCCGGTCGTCTGCTGCCGGTTGTACTCGTCGAGCCGCTCGAGCGTCGGCGAGCGCATCTTGCGCCCCATGAACTTGTCCACCGCCGCCAGCAGCAGCCGCGGGTTGTTCGTGAACTCCTGGCCGTCGGCCGAGCGCCCGCCGGTGAAGACGACGGCCGCGAGATCGTTGGCGCCGAAGTTGCGCTCGAAGAAACGGTGGAGCGCCTCCTTGACGCGCGGGCCGCGCGTCAGGTCCACGTGCAGGTCGTCGAGCACGAACAGGTAGACCCGGCCGTCCATGCCGACGTTGGTCTCGACGTCGGGCTCGATGGCGGTGGGCGAGAAGAGCGGACGCTCGGCGCGCGCGATCGGGATGTTGACGTAGGAGAACGCGCTCACCATCTGCGGCTTGGCGTCCTCGAGCACCTGGAAATCGGTGGCGCGCAGATCGGTGATCGGCTTGCCGGTCGCGTCGCTGACGAAGGCGTCGACCTCGACGAAGTTCGCCTCGACGCGGAACGTCAGCGGCGGCTGCGTCGCCTGCGGGTCGGCGGGTGCGCCCGGCGGCGCCTGCTGCGCCGCGGCAGTCAGAACTCCGGCGAAGCTCGCCGCCAGGATTACGGAGGACAGAAATCGCCGTGTCATATGGGAATTATGCGCTCCAACCATCGTCTGGTGTGCGGCGTCATACCGAACAGCGGGCAGCAGCGGGGAACAGCGGGCAGCTGGCGGCGGGCAGCGGGCAGGAAGAACGAGAACCTGTTTGCTGCCCGCCGCACGCTGCGCGCTGCCGGCTGACGATGACTGCTGCCCGCTGCCAGCTGACATTGACCGTATACTCAGACGTCATGCCGCTCGACGTGGCCGCTGTCCAGGAGACCCTCCGCTCCGATGGCCTCGACGGCTGGCTGCTGTACGACTTTCACGGCTCCAACCCGATTGCCGCGCGGCTGGCCGGCCTCACCAACGGCGCGCACATGACGACCCGGCGCTGGTACTACCTGATTCCCGCGACCGGCTCGCCGCGAGCGCTCGTGCACGCCATCGAGCGCCACAACCTCGACGCGCTGCCGGGCACCAAGCAGAGCTACGCGGGGCGCGAGGACCTCGCGAAAGGGCTCGACGCCCTGCTGCGCGGCGTCAGGCGCGTCGCGATGGAATACTCGCCGCAGGCCGCCATCCCCTATATCTCGCGCGTGGACGCCGGTACCGCGGAGATGATTCGCGCGCGCGGCGTGGAGATTGTCTCGTCCGGCGACCTCGTGCAGCGATTCGAGGCCGCCTGGACGCCGGCGCAGCTCGCGACGCACGTGCGCGCGTCGGAGGCGCTCTATCGCATCAAGGATCGCGCGTTCGACCGCGCGCGCCGCGCGCTCCAGCATCGCGAACGCCTCACCGAGTTCGACCTGCAGCAGGAGATGGTCGGCTGGTTCGAGGAGGAACGGCTCGTCAGCGATTCGGCGCCGGTCGTCGCGGTCGGGCGCAATGCCGGCAATCCCCACTACCTGCCGTCACGCGACCAAACCGCGGTCGTCGCACCCGAGCAGATATTGCTGCTCGACCTGTGGGGAAAGGTGACCGACCCGGGCGCGGTGTTTGCTGACATCACCTGGGTTGGGTTTACCGGCTCGCGCGCCCCGGACGAGGCGTCCCGCGCCTTCGACGCCATCGCGCGCGCGCGCGACGCAGCGGTCGCCCTGGTCGAGGAAGCGGCGCTGACCGGGCGGGAGCTGCACGGCTGGGAAGTGGACCGGGCCGCTCGAGCCGTCCTCGAACAGTCGGGCTACGGCAGCCAGATCCTCCACCGGACCGGTCACAGCCTCGGCGAGAGCGTGCATGGAAACGGCGTGCACATGGATGATTACGAGACGCACGACGACCGGCGGATTCTGCCGGGCACCGGCTTTACCGTCGAGCCCGGCCTCTACTTCGACACGTTCGGCGTACGCACCGAAATCAACGTTTTTCGCGGGGAACGCGACGTAAGCGTCAGCGGACCGCGCCAGGCGGCGCTGGTCACGCTGGGAGTCTGAGGCACGGAGAGTCAAGTTTTCACAGTTTCGTCAAACGTGAATTCGTAGAGTCTTAAAGAACGCCCGCCGCGAGACAATAAAGGGTCGTGGCCGGGAGAAGAGGATTTAACGAGGATCTAGAGATGTCGAATCGCAAAACCACTTTCTTTTACGCATTGCTCATCGCTATTGCGTCACTTGCGGTCGGGATGGTCATTGCGTCGCGTCTGGACCTGACCCCGCAGTCAGCCGCCCAGAACATCGCGGCGCCGCCGTTCAATCAATCGCCGATCACCGGCTCGATCTCGGCGACCACCTTCCGCGACGTGGCCAAGGCGGTCACGCCCGCGGTCGTCAACATCCGCACCGAATCGCGCCAGCGGACGCAGGACCTGAGCGAGTTCTTCGGCGGCGGCGGCGGCGGCGGCAGCAGCGACGACCTGTTCGAGCGCTTCTTCGGACAGGGCGGCGGGGGCGGCGGCGGCCAGGCGCCGCAGCGCCAGCGTCCGCGCGACCAGGTCGTGCAGGCGGCCGGCACCGGCTTCATCATCGACAAGGCCGGCTTCATCCTGACCAACAACCACGTCGTCGAGGGCGCCACGAAGATCGAGGTGTCGCTCTACGGCGAGGATTCGGATCAGGAGTACGCGGCGAAGGTCGTCGGCCGCGACCCGCTGACCGACAGCGCGCTCATCGAGCTCACGGAGAAGCCGAGCCACACGCTGCCCGAGATCAAGTTCGGCGACTCGAGCCAGATGCAGCCCGGTGACTGGGTGATGGCCATCGGCAACCCGTTCGGCCTGGCGCACACCGTCAGCGTCGGCGTGATCAGCGCGCTCGAGCGGCCGTTCCCGACGACGGAAGGGCGCAGCACGCAGGTGCTGCAGACCGACGCGGCGATCAATCCGGGCAACTCCGGCGGCCCGCTGCTGAACATCCGCGGCGAGGTCATCGGGATCAACTCCGCGATCTATACGGACGCGCGGCAGGCCGGCAACATCGGCATCGGCTTCGCGATTCCGATCAATACGGTTCGCGAGCTGCTGCCGCAGCTGCGGGGCGGGAAGATCACGCGCGGCATGATCGGCGTGTCGATCGGGGTCATCCCGCAGAACGCGCTCGATACGCTCGGCCTCAAGAACCGGCAGGGCGCGCTCGTGTCGTCGGTGGTGGCGGGCGGGCCGTCCGCGAGGGCGGGCATCGAGCCGGGTGACGTGATCGTCCAGTTCAACGGCAAGCCGGTGAAGGATCGCGACTCGCTGGTCTCGATGGTCGTCGCGTCGCCGCCGAACACCACGGTGCCGGTGCGGGTCGTGCGCGACCGGGAAGAGAAGACGATCAACGTGCGCGTCGGCGAGCTCGACCTCGACGCCGAGCAGGCGGCGATCAGCGGCGGGCGCGGCGGCCGCAACAACGACACCCCGCAGCAGGAAGCGAGCAGCGGGTTCGGGATGTCGCTGAGCAACATCACGCCCGATGTTGCGCGCCGGCTGCGGCTCGACGACAACGCCCGCGGCGCCGTCGTCGTGGACGTGGATCAGGGGAGCCCGGCGGCACGCGCGGGCATCATGCCGGGCGACGTGATCACGCGCGTCGGCCGCGCGCCGGTCGGCAGCGTCGCGGATGCGAGCCGCGAGCTCGGCCGCATCGCGTCGGGCGGCACCGCGATCCTCCGCATCATGCGCAGCGGCCAGGACACGGCCGTGGTCGTGACCAAGGAATAGACGGGTCAATCCGTAGTGGAGGGCGGGTCCTTTCGGACCCGCCTTTTTTTTGCCCGGACCCGCCCCTTTCTTTTTGTGATAAAAGAGCCTCTTTCTGGAGGCACGACGTGACGCTGATGATCGAGCGTGAAGTCAAACTCCGGTTCGCCAGCCCAGACGAGGCGCGCGCGGCGATACTCGCCGCCGGCGCCACTCCCCTCCGCTCCCGCCGGCTGCAGGAAGACGCGCTGCTCGACACGGAAGACGAATCGCTGCGCCGCCGCCGGTGCGTGCTGCGCATCCGCACCGAATCGGGCAAGAGCCTGCTCACGTTCAAGGGGCCCGTGCTTCCAGGCTCGATGAAGGTGCGCGACGAGTACGAGACCGTGATTGGCGACGGCGAGGTCGTGCAGCGCGTGCTCGAAGAGCTCGGCCTTCACGTCTGGTTCCGCTACGAGAAGTACCGGGAGGAGTACGCCTCCGAGGACGTGACCATCGCGATCGACGAGACGCCGGTCGGCACGTTCGTCGAGATCGAAGGGGGCGAGGAGGGCATCCTCGTGATGACGATCGCGCTCGGGCGCACGCCGTCCGACTTCGTCCTCGATTCCTACCGCGGCCTCTTCATCAAGCATCGCGAGGAGTTCGGCCTCACGGGCGCGAACATGGTATTCAGCGAGGAATGACGCCGGCGCTGGTCCTGACCGCGGGGCTGGCGACCCGCCTCCGTCCGCTGTCGTTCGTTCGCGCCAAGGCGGCGTTGCCCGTCGGCGATCAGGTGATTGTCGAACGCATCCTGCGCTGGCTCGCCGGGCACGGCGTCACCGACGCCGTGCTCAACCTTCACCATCTTCCCCACACGATCACCGCGATCGTCGGCGACGGCATGGCCGGCGTGCGCGTTCGCTACTCCTGGGAGACGCCCGTCCTTGGATCGGCGGGCGGTCCGCGCCGCGCGCTGCCGCTGCTGGGCACGTCGCCGTTCCTGATCGTCAACGGCGATACGCTGACCAACGTGGACGTCAGCGGCCTCGTCGATGCACACAAGCAGTCCGGCGCGCTCGTCACCATGGCGGTCATCCCGAACGTCGAGCCTGCGAAGTACGGCGGGGTCGTCGTGGAATCCGACGGCACCGTGACCGGGTTTGCCAGTGCGATCAGTGCGGCGCGGACCCGTCGGGTCCGCGATACCTATCACTTCGTGGGCGTGCAGGTCGCGGAAGCCGACGTGTTCGCGCCGCTCCGCGACGACGTGCCGTCGGAGTCCGTGAAGGAGGTCTATCCGGCGCTGATCGCCGCGCGCCCCGGCAGCGTCCGCGCGTTCGTCACCGACGCCGAATTCTTCGACATCGGGACGCCTTCCGATTACCTCAGCACATGCTTACGGTTCGAACCCCACGGATCCCGGACCCCGGATCCCGGATCCCGTCTGCAAGACTGCGTCGTGTGGGACGATGTACGCCTGGAACGCAACGTGCGGCTGCGGCGATGCGTCCTGACCGACGGCGTGCGCGTGCCCGCGGGCTCGTCGTGGGAGAACATGACCGTCCGCGTGGCGCACGGCGAGTTGCTGGCGAGCGAACGGCTGGCCGGCGAGCTCGCGATAGGACCGATTGATGGAACGGCGCGCGCCTGACGACGTCCGCGATCGCATCGACAGGTACCTCGCGTCAACCGGGCTCACGACACGCGTCGTGAAGGTCGTCCCGCTCACCGGCGATGCGTCCGATCGCCGCTACTTGCGCGTGCTCCTGCGCGACGAGCCGGCGCAGGTGCTGGCCGTGCATCCGGGCCCGATCGACTTCGCCGCGCTCCCCTTCGTCAACGTCGCGAAGCTGCTGAGCGAGATGCCGGTGCCGGTCCCGCGCATCCTCGGCCACTCGGACGAGCTCGGCGTCATCGCGCTGCAGGATCTCGGCGACGTCACGCTGCAGGCGCACGTCGGCGCGGCGTCGCCGGCGCAGCACGCGGCGCTCTATCGCCAGGCGGTCACCTTCATCGACACGCTGCAGCGGCGCGGCGCGGAGCTGGCCTCTCCCGACTACATCCCGTACCGGATCTCCTTCGACGTCGAGAAGCTGACGTGGGAGCTGCAGTTCTTCACGAAGCATTTCCTCGAGGCGTATCGGGGCGCCCAGATCGCCCCGGCGGCGCGCGAGGCGCTCGCGGCCGAGTACGCGGCGATTGCCGGGGAGCTGGCCGGGGAACCGGGCGTGCTCTGTCATCGCGACTATCACAGCCGGAACCTGATGCTCCACGACGGCAGCCTCTACATCATCGATTTCCAGGACGCGCGTCTCGGCCCCGACACCTACGACCTGGTCTCGCTGCTGCGCGACTCCTACATCGATTTCACCGAGTCGCAGGTCGAGGGGCTCATTGCGTTCTTCCTCGCGCTCCGGGAGGGCCGGCAGGCGGCGCCGAACGACCCCGAGGAGTTCCGGCGCCGCTTCGACCTGATGGCGCTCCAGCGCAATCTCAAGGCGCTCGGGACGTTCGGGTTCCAGACCACATCGCGACAGAACACGGTCTACATCCAGTACATCCCGCGCACGCTGAACTACGCCCGCGCCAACATGCTGCGGTATCCGCGCTTCGCGCGCCTCCGCGGGCTGCTCGGCCAGTACCTGGACGAATTGCGGTGGTAGCCGGGTCCGCACGCGTCCAGTGCCATCGCATCGCGGACCCGCCACGTTAGAATTGGAGGTTGTCTGAGCATCGTTTCGGCGTCTCCACCCACCTCTTTCACGAAACGCGGCTCGGCCGCGAAGAGCTGGCGGACATCGCCGGCCACGGCTTCGAGGCCGTCGAGGTGTTCGCCACGCGCGCGCACTTCGACTACCACGACGCCCGCGCCGTCGCCCACCTCGCCGAGTGGCTGTCGGACCTGCAGCTCGCCTTTCACTCGATGCACGCGCCAATCGTCGACGCCATCCGGGGCGGCAAGTGGGTGGGCGCCTACTCGATTGCGGCGGGCGACGAGACCAGGCGGAAGGCCGCCGTCGCCGAAATCGCCGCCACGCTGAAGGTGGCGGCGGCGGTTCCGTACAGGTACCTGGTGGTGCACCTGGGCATCCCCGACGGTCAGTCCGCGCCTCCCACCGACAACCAGCCCGACGCCGCGCGCCGCAGCGTCGAAGAGATCGTCGCGCTCGCGAGCGAGGTGAACGTGCGCGTCGCGCTCGAGGTGATGCCGAACAAGCTGTCGAGCGCCGCGTCGATCTGCAACCTCATCGAGGAGCAGCTCGACGGCCTCGACGTCGGCATCTGCCTCGATTACGGCCACGCGAACCTGATGGGCGATCTCGGCGACGCGATCGAGACCGTCAGCGGCCACCTCTGGACGACCCACGTGCACGACAACGACGGGCGGCAGGACGATCATCGCGTCCCGTTTGCCGGGCGTATCGACTGGGACGCGGCGATCATGGAGACGCAGAAGATCGGCTACGACGACGTCCTGATGTTCGAAGTCGCCGACACGGGCGATCCGATCGAGGTGCTGAAGCGGACGGTGAAGGCCCGCGAACGCCTCGAGCACATGTTCGTCGCCTTCTGATCGCGCGGGAACGCCGCACGCCCGAGACGAGAACCACGAAGGGCACGAAGAGCACGAAGAGTTCGTATAGGCGGCGCGCGCGCTCAGAACGACGCGTTGCCCGGCGTGCGCGGGAACGGGATCACGTCGCGAATGTTCGCCATCCCCGTCGCGTAGATGATCGTGCGCTCGAGGCCGAGGCCGAAGCCGGCGTGCGGCACGGTGCCGTAGCGGCGCAGATCGCGGTACCACCCGTAGTGATGCGGATCGAGCCCGAGCTCCGCGAGGCGCCGATCGAGGTGGTCGAGCCGCTCCTCGCGCTGCGAGCCGCCGATGATCTCGCCGATGCCCGGCGCCAGGACGTCCATCGCCGCCACCGTCTTCCCGTCGTCGTTCATGCGCATGTAGAACGCCTTGATCGTCTTCGGGTAGTTCATGAGGACGACCGGCGCCTTGACGTGCTCTTCCGTGAGCCAGCGCTCGTGCTCGGACTGCAGGTCCACCCCCCACCGCACGGGGAACTCGAATGTCCTGCCGCTCTGTTCGAGCGCCGCGATCGCGTCGGTATACGACATCCGCTCGAACGACGAGGTGACGAATTTCTCGAGCCGCGCGATGCACGTCTTGTCGATCCGGTCGGCGAAGAACTTCAGGTCGTCGCCGCGCTCGTCGAGCAGCGCCGTGAAGATGAACTTCAGGAACGACTCGGCGAGATCGGCGTTGGCCGCCAGGTCGCCGAACGCGATTTCCGGCTCCACCATCCAGAACTCGGCCAGGTGCCGCGCGGTGTTGCTGTTCTCGGCCCGGAACGTCGGCCCGAAGGTGTAGACCTTCGACAGCGCGCAGCAGTACGTCTCGACGTTCAGCTGCCCGCTGACGGTCAGGAACGCTTCCTTGCCGAAGAAGTCCTGCGCGAAGTCGGTCCTTCCCTCCGGCGTGCGCGGCAGCGCCCCGCTGTTGACGAGATCGAGCGTGCTGACGCGGAACATCTCGCCGGCACCCTCGGCGTCGCTCGCGGTGATGATCGGCGTGTGCACCCAGAAGAAGCCGTGCTCGTGGAAGTAGCGGTGCACGGCCATGCTGAGCGAGTGCCGCACGCGGGCGACGGCGCCGAGCGTGTTCGTGCGCGGCCGCAGGTGCGCCACCTCGCGCAGGTACTCGAACGACGTCTTCTTCGGCTGAATCGGGTAGGTGTCGGGGTCGTCGACCCATCCGACCACCTGCACGGATTCCGCCTGGATTTCCACCGCCTGCCCCTGCCCCTGGCTGGCGGTCACCGTCCCGGTCGCGACGACCGAGCAGCTCGACGTCAGCTTCTTGATCTCGCTCTCGTAGTTGGGCAGCGTGGCGGCGGCAACCACCTGGACGGGGTCGAAACACGACCCGTCGTGGAGATGGATGAACGAGACCCCGGCCTTCGAGTCGCGCCGCGTCCGGACCCAGCCGCGGACGGTCACGCGGCTGCCGGTCAGGACCTTCCCCTTCAACACCGACGCGACGTCGATATAGTCGGCGGTCACCATCGTTCATGATTATCCGTCGAGTATCCTTAGATCACCGCACATGAAGATTGGAATGATCTCGCTCGGCTGCCCGAAGAACCTCGTCGACTCCGAGGTGATGCTCGGGCTCGCCCAGCAGGGCGGCCATCAGCTCACCCGCGACGCCGCGGACGCCGACGTCCTCGTCGTCAACACGTGCGCCTTCATCGACAAGGCGAAGCAGGAATCGATCGACACGATCCTGGAGATGGCCGAGCTGAAGAAGACCGGCAAGTGCCGCCGGCTCGTCGTCACCGGCTGCATGGCGGAGCGGTATCGCGACGA
>DASQAX010000252.1:0-4139 GCA_035635535.1 Vicinamibacterales bacterium
CTCCCTGATCTCGCTCATCTCCATGATCGGCGTCTGCGTCGGCGTGATGGCGCTCGTCATCGCGCTCGCGCTGATGACCGGCCTGCAGGGCGAGCTGCGCGACAAGATCCTGTCGTCGCAGGCGCACATCTACGTCTGGAAGACCGGCGGCATCACCGACTACGCGCCGGAGGTGGCGAAGCTGCGCCAGGTCCCAGGCGTCATCGGCGCGGCGCCGACGATTTTCGGCAAGGCGCTCGTCACCGCCGGCGAATCGCAGGCCTTCATCAGCGTGAAGGCGATCGACCCGGCGCTCGAGCCGTCGGTCACCGCGATCAGGGACGCGATGAAGGAAGGCAGCCTCGACGCGCTCGCGCACGAGAGCGAGGACGAGCCGCCGTCGATCCTGATCGGCAAGGACCTGGCCGGCCAGCTCGGCGTGAAGGTCGGGGATCTGGTGACGCTCATCACGCCGCAGGGGACGCTCTCGCCGATGGGGATGCTGCCGCGGACGCGCCGCGCGCGCGTCGGCGGCATCTACAACCTCGGGCTCTACGAGTTCGATTCCATGTACGGGTTCGTGTCGCTGCCGTTCGGCGAGCGGCTGACCGGCACGAACATGGTCGAGTTGATCCAGCTTCGCGTCACCGACGTCTACGACGCGCCGCGGATTGCCGACGACATCCCGAAGCGCCTGGGTACCGCCTACGTCGCGCAGGACTGGTCCGACCTGAACCAGTCGCTCTTCTCCGCGCTGGGCATCGAGAAGATGGCGATCTCGATCGCGATCGGCCTCATCGTCCTCGTCGCCGCGCTCAATATCGTGGCGTCGCTCATCCTGCTGGTGATGGAGAAGAGCCGCGATATCGCGATTCTGAAGACCATGGGGACTGCGCCGAACAGGATCATGAGGATTTTCGTGTTGCAGGGGCTGATCATCGGCGTGACGGGAACCGTCGTCGGCGGCCTGTCGGGGCTCGCGCTCTGTCACGTCCTCGACAAATACCGGCTGATCAAGATTTCGGCGGACGTCTACCAGGTCGCCTATGTTCCGTTTGTCGTCCTGCCGTTCGACTTCACCATCGTCATCATCTCGGCGGTGGTCATCTGCTTCCTCGCGACCATCTATCCGTCGCGACAGGCGTCGAGGCTCGACCCGGTCCAGGCGTTGCGATTCGAGTAGCGATGCCATTCGTGATCGTCGAGCGCCTGAACAAGCACTACCAGGTCGGAAGCCAGCGTATTCACGTCCTTCGCGATCTGGCGCTCGGCGTGGAGAAGGGCGAGATGCTCGCGATCGTCGGCGCGTCGGGCGTCGGCAAGAGCACGCTGCTGCACGCGCTCGGCGGGCTCGATCGCGTGGACAGCGGCTCGATCCGGATCGACGGGCACGAGCTGGCGGCACTGAGCGACGCGGCGCTGGTGGAGTTCCGCAATCGCAACGTCGGCTTCGTCTTCCAGTTCCATCACCTGCTGCCGGAGTTCGACGCGCGCGAGAACGTCGAGATGCCGATGCGCATCGCGCGCGAGCCCGTGAGCGAAGCCAGCGCCCGCGCGACCGGGCTGCTGACGCGCGTGGGCCTCGGCGAGCGGCTTCTGCACCGCCCGGGGATGCTGTCGGGCGGCGAGCAGCAGCGCGTCGCGGTCGCGCGGGCGCTCGTGATGAGGCCGGCGCTGCTGCTGGCCGACGAGCCGACGGGCGATCTCGACGAGACCACGGCCGACTCGCTGCACGCGCTGCTGCGCGGCATGCACGCGGAGTACGGCCTGACCTCCGTCATCGCGACCCACAACCCGCGGCTCGCCGCCGGCTGCGATCGGATCCTGCGATTGGAATTGGGCCAATTGGTCCCGGTGTAGGCCCCGGCAGGTCAGCCGGCGGGTCCGCGATGCGATGGATCCAGTACGCATCGCGGAACCCGCCCCACGTACGGCCGTACGTGGGCCGGGTCCCGCCGTCCCTCCGGTGCCATGGGACGGCGGACCCGGCGCCAATCACCACAAACTGTCGATCAGTTGTTCCATCGTCCACATATCCGAGCCACTCAGCGGATAGTCGGACGGGGATCTCACCAGGCCTGCTCGGACGGGGTTCTCGATGATGTAGCGCGCGATTCTCTTCACATCATCTTCCGGGCGGACGACACGGTCGTGAAAGCCTTCATCCCACAGCGGCCGTTTCATCCTGGCGGCGAATCGCTGCCCTGAACTCTGTTTCGCGGTCTTGATCACCATTCGAAGATCGGAGTTGCGATCGGTGCCCTCCAGCAGCAGATGCGCGTGGTCCGGCATGAGGCAGTACGCCAGGATCGCAAACTTCCTCTCGCGACAAGTACGCCGGAACTGCCACACGACCGATTGGCCCAATCGGATGTCCGTGAACACAGGCGCACGATGTACGGTGCAGAACGTTATGAAATAGCGATACAGACCGAGATATCTGAATCCTTCGATGCGAGGAGGGCGCGACACCGATAGTCTGATGTCGCAAGGCGAGTACCGTTCCGGCGGTCCGCGATGCGATTGCCGGTGGCGGGTCCGCGATGCGATGGCGCCGGACGCATCGCGGAACCCGCCCCACTTACGGCTAATCCAGCCTTGCCAGCTCCAGTACCACCTTCGCCATGCCCGAATAGTCTTCCTCCGCCGCGCCGGCCGCCATCCGCGCGTTGATCTCCTGCTGCGCGACCGCGAGGATCGGCGCGGCCACCTGGTATTCGCCGAGCGTCGCCGACGCAATCTTCAGGTCCTTCGCGAACAGCTTCGTCTTGAAGCCAGGCTTGAAGTTGCCCTTGAGGATGCGCTCGCCGTGCACTTCGAGCACGCGGCTCGCCGCGAACCCGCCGAGCAGCGCCTCGCGCATCCGCTCCGCGTCGATGCCCGACTTCTTCGCCAGCGCGAACGCCTCGGCGACGACGCCGAGCGTGCCGGCGATGACCATCTGGTTGCAGACCTTGCAGAGCTGACCGGCGCCGGCTTCGCCGATGCGCACGACCTTTTCGGGATTGCCCATCACGTCGAGAATCGGCTTCACCTTCTCGAACGCGTCCGCGTCGCCGCCGACCATGATCGACAGCGTGCCGCTGACGGCGCCAATCTCCCCGCCGCTGACCGGCGCGTCGAGCATCTGCGCGCCGAGCGACTTCGCCTTCGCCGCGAGCCGGCGCGCGACGCCGGGCGCGATGCTGCTGTGGTCGATGATGATGGTGCCGCGTTGCAGCGCGCCGAACACGCCGGTGTCGCCCTCGAGCACCTGCTCGACGTCGGGTGAGTCGGGGACCATCGTGATGATGCGCGTGACCTGCCGCGCGATGTCGGCGGGCGTCTCGGCGCGCTTCGCGCCGAGCGCGACGAGCGCGTCCACCGGCTGCGGGCTCCGGCTGTGCACGACGAGCGCGTGGCCCGCCTTGATCAGGTTCGTCGCCATCGGGCGACCCATGAGTCCCAGGCCGATGAAGCCGATCGTCTCAGGCATGCGCGGAGTATAGTGCCGGGGCCATGTTCATCGCGCTCGTGAAGATGCAGGTGCGGCCGGAGCTCGTCGCGGAGTTCAGGACGGCGATTCTGAAGAACGCGGAATTGTCAGTTCAACGCGAGCCAGGCTGCGTCCGCTTCGATGTCCTCCAGCAGGAAGACGATCCAACCAGATGGTTCCTGTACGAGGTGTACGAAAAAGAGCAGGACTGGGTCGATCATCGCGCCTCTGCGCACTTTCTGGCGTTCAAGGACGTCGGCGATCGCGCGATCCTGACCCGCGAGCCGACGAAGTTGACGGGCATCAATGTGAAGAGTTGATCGCGCGGCGGATCCTCGACACGATGGCACGCGTCGTGTCGCGGAACCCGCGCCCACGTGTGCAGGCCTCGTCCCGTCGGCCGACGGACACCCGCGCCTGGCGGACCCGGCGCACCCGGCCCACAGGCATCTGCCCCATGCAAGCTATGCCTTATAATGCCCACAGAGAGAAGGTCTTCTCGCGATCAACCGATAAACCTTAGGCAGGCCGGATGTTCGAACGTTATACAGAAAGGGCGCGACGGGTTCTCTTCTTCGCCCGTTACGAGGCCAGCCAGCTCGGCAGCATCTCGATTGAGACCGAGCATCTCCTTCTCGGACTGATCCGCGAAGGCAAGGGGCTGACGAGCCGCATCTTCGCGCGC
>DASQAX010000253.1:0-9528 GCA_035635535.1 Vicinamibacterales bacterium
GTAGTTCTTGCCGCGTACGGTGCCGAAGCCGCCGAGAACGAAGATCTTGCCATTGACGCTGATGCCGTACAGCTCTTCGTCCGGCTCGGGGAAGGGCGCCGCCTTCGCCCAGCGGGCGCCCTGCGTGAAGACAGCCACAGAGCCGAGGAGCAGGATCAGTGCAGTGACGAACGGAGCGCGGAATCTCTGCATCATGGGTTCCTCACTTGAATGACGCCGTCGTCGAGGCTGACTGTCGCAATCGCCTTCCATTTCGGTCCTGGTGGAGAAGTATACGTTCGAATACATCGGGAAATCGGACAGCAGCACGCCGTATTCCGCGCGCAGCAGCGAGGCGATCGGCTGCTGCACGACGGCCGTGAAGAGCAACGCCGCGACCGCCCAGTACCACGCGCGAACGCCAGGCGGCGCCGCATGGTCTGTCGACGCGTCCGGGGCGCCCGGCGACAGCCGGAGCGCCGCCGCGATCGGCTCCCAGGGGAGGAAGGCGGGAAGCAGCGCCCGCCACGGTGGCGATGGCCGCCATCGTCACGGCCCGGCGCGGAAACTTCATGTCACTCGGCGGGCGCGGCGCAGGAGAAGTTCTCGGCCTGGTCGATGCTGCCCGTTCCCTTGTAGCGCGCGATCTGTGGATACGGGCAGAGCGGACGGCTGCGATCGACCTTGCCGGCGGTCGAGTGCGTCGCCAGGATCGAGGAGGGCGGCTTGCCCTGCTCGCGCCACTGCTCGAGCGGCGTCAGCGCGTCGAAGACGTTGGGGCCCTCGCCGCCGCCGCAGTGTCCCATGCCCGGCGCGTAGAACAGCCGCATGCCCTCGTCCACGGCCTTCCGGCCGACGGTCTTGACGACGCGGTCGTAGTACATCAGCGGCGAGCGCGGCGAGACGTTGGGATCCGCCCACCCCTGGTAAATCAGCAGCTTGCCGCCGCGAGAGAAGAAGGGTGCGAGGTGCGGGTCGTTCGGGCTGAGCGAGGTGTTGTCCAGCCCGTGAATGCGGTCGTAGTCGCTGGCGAGATTGAACGTCTTCGGATCCCAGCTCGCATCCTGGAGCAGGATGTACTTGAAGACGTCGTAGCCCACGTCGAGAGGAAGCTCGCCGCCGGCGACCGCCGACCACTGCGGCTCGCTGCCGGGCTCGAAGCCGGGGAAGATCAGCTGACCGGTCTTCGGGTTCGTTGCGCCGGCGTACAAAGTGCGCACCGCCTTCACCTGCGGCGTCGTCAGGCACGAGTCGGCATTCGCGCCCGCCTTGCACTCGATGACCTTCGGATCGAAGCGGCAGCCGAGGACGTCTTCGATGAGCCCGTCCTTCAGCCCGTCGAGCGCGTCGCACGCCTCCAGCGCCGCGCGGTGAATCGCGGGGTACGTCGACGCCGGGATGACGCTCTGCGGCGTCTCGTGCGTCGCCTTCCACTTCGCCATGAAGCCGAACGCTTCGTTGCCCCGGTCGTACGCGGGCGCGCCGGCGAGAATCGCGTCGAAGTCGGCGGGGTAGCGCTGTGCCTCCTGGAACGCCATGCGGCCGCCGCCCGAGCAGCCGGTGAAGTACGACAGCTTGGGCGCCATCCCGTAGAAGCTGGAGATGGCCGACTTGCTGTGCACGGCGGTCTCGTGAACCGCGCGATGCCCGAAGTCGGCGATCTTCTCGGGGTGCCCGAGCGCCCACGCCGCGCCGGGGCCCGTGTGCCCGGTGTCGGTGGATGCGGCCGCATAGCCGCGGCGCAGCGCCTCACCGAGCGCGGCGTACTGGATCGATCCGGCGAAGGCGCCGTTGCCCACCTGCTGGAACTTGCCGTTCCATCCCGAGACGGGCATCCAGACTTCGCTCCGGATGTCGGAGTCGGAGGATGGCGTGATGGCGAGCTCGACGCGGCAGAACGCCGGGAGGCCGGCAACCGGCCGCGGCGTGTCCGCGCCCGTCGCGGGCGGCGTGAACGAGCCGGCGGGCACGAGCCGCGCGGCGGTGACCGTCGCATCGGGCAGTTTCAGCGTTGCGGCGACGCGATCGCAGTCCAGGCGGACCTGAAGGTCCGCCTCTACGGGACGCAGGGGCGCCGAATTCTGTGCGGCCGCGAGCGATGGAACGAGCATCGGCGCGACGAAGCCGCCGAAGACGTAGATCAGGGTCGCGCCTCTACGACGGGTGAACCCCAGCATGCTGTCCTCCTCGAGCCAGCCGGATTATTCAGTGATTATTCAGACTGCGTCAATATGCTCGGTGTGTGGAAAGGAGCGGGCGCATGCGCAGCAGCCGATTAGTCATGGTATGTGCCGGTTTCGCCGCTCTGGCGGCGCTGGCGCCGCGTTTGTCGGCCCAGGTGGCGCCGCGCGACTCGTGGACGTCCGAGTTCAATGTGGACAAGGCCGATCTCGCGTCAACGGGGCGTAATCCCTATTTCGTGCTCGAGCCGGACTACCGGCTCATCCTCGAAGGCGGACGGGAACGCCTCGTGATTACGGTCCTCAACGAGACCAGAATGGTCGACGGCGTCGAAACCCGGGTGGTCGAAGAGCGGGAGACGGAGAACGGGAAGCTGGTCGAGGTCTCGAGGAACTACTACGCCATCAGCAGGCGGACCAACAGCGTCTTCTATTTCGGCGAGGACGTCGACACCTATCGCGATGGCGTCGTCAACGGGCACGAGGGCTCGTGGCTGTCGGGAAGCAACGGCGCACGGTTCGGCCTGATGATGCCGGGCGAGCAGCTCCTCAAGGGACGGTACTACCAGGAGCTGGCACCGGGCATCGCGATGGATCGCGCCGAGATCGACAGCGTGAGCGAGAACGTCCGGACGCCGGCCGCGGCGTTTCAGCAGGTGCTGAAGGTGGCCGAATCGACGCCGCTCGAAGTCGTGCACGAATACAAGTACTACGTGAAAGGCATCGGGCTCGTGCAGGACGGGTCGGCGAAGCTGGTCAAGTACGGCAACGCCCTCACGGCGGGCCAATGATCCTCGCGGCACTTCTTTCGGCGGCGATCGTGCTCGAGCCGGGGACGCCGGTGCGGGTTGCGCTCGACGACCGTGTGACGGTGCAGCAGGTCGGACAACCTGTCACGGGGACCGTCATCGACGACGTCTACGCGTACGATCGCATCGTCGTCCCGAAAGGGACGCAGGCGATTGGTCACATCGCGCAGCTCGAGGATCTCGCGAGGCGGGTGCGCACGATGCGTCTGATCAATGGCGACTTGTCGCCGCTCCATCGCGTCGCCATTGCCTTCGACATGCTGGTGTTCGCGGACGGCCGGCAGCTGCCGATCGCGACCCGGCCCGTCATCGGGATGCCGAACGTGTTTGCGGCGGTCGCCCGGTCATCGGAGCCCGAGAGCAAGGCCGGCCGCGTGCGAAAGGCGGCGGAGCGGAAGGTGAGCGAGGGCGTACACGCCGTTATCGACCGCGGCCGGATGGAGCGGCTGCGTGGTTACCTCCTGGACAGCCTGCCGTATCACCGCGAGCATCTCCCGCGCGGCACGGTATACGCCGCGGAGCTGGTCGAGCCGCTCTCGTTCGGCACCGTCTCGGACGTGAACCGCGCAGAGGTGGATGCGGTCCCTGCGCCCGGATCGATTCTCCACGCGCGGCTGACCGTCGCGCTCAGTTCCGCGACTGCCGCACGAGGGACGCCCATTCGTGCCGCGCTCGCCGAGCCGGTGATGAGCGCGGACGGCAAGCTGATTTTCCCGGCGGGCACCCGGCTCGATGGCGAGGTGACGTTCGCCAGGCCGGCGCGCCGGCTTCATCGGAACGGGCAGCTGCGATTCCTCTTCCAGAATGTCCGCGTGGCCAGCGACGAACAACAACAGCTCGTCGCGTCGCTCGCGTCCACGGAGGTGGGGCAGCGCGTCGCCATCGACGAGGAAGGCGGCGTTCGCGCGACAGACACAAAAGCGCGTTTTGCGGCGCCCGTGATAGCGGCCGTCATCGCCAGGGGGACCTTCGGGGAGGACGCGATCGATGGGCCCGAAGTCGCAGGCGGTGTCGCCGTGCCTGGTGCCAACGTTCTCGGCCGGGGTGCCGGAGGATTCATCGGTCTCGGCGTGGTCGGTGTCGCGTTGAGCCAGACCGGAAAAGCGCCCGCCGTCGCGCTCGGCATCTTCGGCCTGGCGCGGAGCGTCTATGCCACCGTTCTCGGACGCGGGCACGACGTCGTGATGCCGGCCGGCACCCCTGTTCAACTGCAGCTCTCGCCGGTGGCGGTGGGAGCGCCACCCCCGACCGGAGGCGGACAATAGCGCGTGTGGGTGCTCGTGGTCGAAGACGAACCGTCGATGGCGGAACTGCTGCGGCAGGGGCTGGAGGAAGCCAACCACACCGCGACCATTGCGCGCGACGGGATGGAGGCGCTTGCGGCGGCTGAGACATGCGCCATCGATCTGATCGTTCTCGACGTCATGCTGCCGGCCGTCAGCGGCATCGAGGTTGCGCAGCGGCTTCGCGCGAAAGGATCGCAGGTGCCGATCCTGATGCTCACGGCCCGCGATGCACCAGCCGACATCGTCAGGGGGCTCGACGCGGGTGCGGACGATTACCTGACCAAGCCGTTCCCGCTGAAGGTGCTGCTGGCCCGGCTGCGCGCGCTGTCGCGCCGCGCGCCGCGGCCGGCGCGCGACGTGCTCACTGCGGGCGATCTCGCGCTCGATCCGGCCACCCACCAAGTGACGCGCGGAGGTGAGCCGATCGATCTCACCGGCACCGAGTTCCGCCTGCTCGAGTTTCTGCTTCGACGGCCGGGCCGCGTCTGCTCGCGCGCCTCGATCATCGACGGTGTCTGGGGCCTCGACACCGAGGTGCAGCCGAATACGGTTGACGTCTACGTCAAGCTGCTTCGCTCGAAAATCGACACACTCGGACCGGCACTGATACAGACGGTTCGTGGATACGGCTACGTCGTGAGAGACGAGCGATGAAGCCGCGCTCGATTCGCGTGCAGCTCACGCTGATGAACGCGCTCATCCTCATGGCCGCCTTCGCGGTGACGGGCGTCGCTACGTGGCTCGCGCTCAGCGACAGCCTGCACGACACCGCGGACGACGAACTGCGCGGACGCATCCAGGCCATCTGGACGGAGGTGGTTGGCGAGCTCGAGGGTGCGGCGCCGGAAACCCTGCCGGCCCGGCTCGCGAGCCGCGCGCCGATCGCGCCCGGCACCCCGTTTCGGATCGCCGCGGATGGCCGATGGGTGTACGCGTCGGCGGGCGCCGAGCAATGGGACGAGGCCGTGCCGCCCGCAGGTCCGCTGGGCAACGAGGACGCCGGCCGCACGGTGACCGTTGACGGCCATCCCGTCCGGCTCCTCGCGGCGCGTCTCGCAACCCGCAGCCGCGCGTGGATCGTCGAGGCCGGCATGCCCGTGACGGAGTTCTACGAAACACTCAGCGATCTCGCGTGGCTGGTCCTGCTCGGCAGCCCGGTCGCGCTGCTGCTGGCCGGGACGGCAGGCTACTGGATGAGCCGCCGCGCGCTTCAACCGGTCGCGACCATCGCGTCGGCCGCGCGGTCGATTGGCGCGGACAATCTCTCCCAGCGCCTCCCGATCCGTGGCGTGGACGATGAGCTCGACCGGCTGTCGCAGACGCTCAACGAGACGTTCGGGCGTCTGGAGGAATCGTTCCGCCGGATCACGCAGTTCACGGCCGACGCCTCGCACGAGCTGCGGACGCCCGTCGCGATCATGCGGACGGCGGCGGAAGTGATGCGCGAGCGTCCCCGGAGCGAGACCGAGTACGCCGAGACGCTCGATCTGATCGTCCGCGAGACCGAGCGCATGTCGCTGCTCATCGACGATCTGCTGCTGCTCGCCCGTGAGGACGCCGGCGCTCACGCTCCCGTCTGCGAGCCGATCGATCTCGCCGATGTGCTGCGGGACGCATGCGGCCAGGGACGGATGCTCGCGGCGGCCGCGGGGCTCTCGTTCGCCGCTGACATCCCCGCATCGTGCCCGGCGATCGGCGACCCGGAGGCGCTCGGCCGTCTGTTCGTCGTCCTGCTGGACAACGCGGCCAAGTACACGCCGCGCGGTGGAACCGTCACCCTGCGAATGTCTGTCCGCGCGGCGACGGCGACGATCGAGGTGCACGACACGGGTGTCGGCATCCGTCCGTGGGATCGCGAGCACATCTTCGAGCGCTTCTATCGCGTCGACGCCGATCGCGGACGGAAGAACGGCGGCGCCGGCCTGGGGCTGTCGATTGCCAGGGCCATCGCCGTGCGGCACGGTGGATCGATCGTCGTCGAAAGTACGACGGCCGGCGGGTCGATCTTCAGGGTGACGCTCCCCGTCGTGGACGCGCCGGCCGGTTCACGGAATCTTCAGAATGATGCCGTAAGGTAAGTCATGGGAGGAATGGATCCGATGAAAGCACGAATCATGATAGCCGGCGCGGCGCTTCTCGCGGCTGCGGTGATCGCAGGCGTCGCGCGGGGCGCCGAGAAGAAAGTGACGATGGACCAGCTGCCGGCCGCCGTCCAGCAGACGGTCAAGGAGCGCTCGCAGGGAGGAACGATCCGCGGCCTCTCGATGGAGCAGAAGAACGGCCAGACGATTTATGAGGCCGAGCTGACGCTGTCGGGACGGAACGTGGACCTCTCGATGGACGAGCAGGGCAAGGTGGTGGAGTTCGAGGGCGAGATCGCGCTCGACCGGCTTCCCGCCGCGGCGCGTGACGCCATCCAGCAGCAGGCCGCGGGCGGAACGATCGGCATCGTGGAGGAGGTGACCGAGAAGGGGACAACGATGTACGAGGCGCACGTCACGAAGGCGGGCAAGCAGGTCGAAATCAAGGTCGATCCGCAGGGTCATACCGTCAGATAGCCCGATGGTCCTGCGCCTGGCCGCCGCCGCCGCCGCGATACACCTGCTCGCGCAGCAACCGCCCTTTCGCGCCGAGACGCGGCTCGTCGTGCTCCAGGTGAGCGTCGAGGACCGCCGCGGCGAGCCGGTCACGGATCTCGAGCAGTCGGCATTCACGGTCTACGAGAACGGGGTGCGCCAGCCGATCGCGCTGTTCCGGCGGGACGACATCCCGGTCTCCATGGGGCTGCTGATCGACAACAGCGGCAGCATGCGGTCACGGCGTGCGCAGGTGGAATCGGCGGCCCTCGCGCTCGCCGCGGCGTCGAATGCCGACGACGAGATCTTCGTGCTGAACTTCGCCGATCGCCCGCGGATCGACGTGCCGTTCACGAGCGATCCGCGGGTGCTCGAGGCGCAGATTGCGCGGGTCGATGCGATTGGCGGGACGGCGCTGCGCGACGCCGTGGCCGCCGGCAGCGATTACGTGCGCGGCGGCAGGCGCGACCGCCGCGTGCTCGTCGTGATCACCGACGGCGCCGACAACGCGAGCGAGGCCTCGCTCGACGAGGCGCTTGCGCACGCGGAGCGCGCCGGCATCGTGGTCTTCGCGATTGGCCTCAGCGACAACTCGCACGCGCGCCGCGATCTCGACCGCCTGACGCAGCGAACCGGCGGCGCCGCGCTCTATCCGATGGACGACGTGCAGCGCGCGGCGCTCGACATCGCGCACAGGATACGGACGCAGTACACCGTCGCGTACGCGCCGGCGAGGCAGGAACTGGACGGGTCCTATCGCACCGTCAAGGTGTCGGTCGCGGCGACAGGTCACCCGCGCGTGCGGACGAGGAACGGCTACTGGGCGACGCGGTAGCCGGGACGGCGCAGAAGCGGTGTGAGCCTATCGAGTGGCCGTGCCGTGGATCGGCGCCCCGCACACGAAGTACGCGGCGTCAGTGTTGTCGCCGGCGCCGCCGCCAATGTACTTCGCGACCTGCGGGTACGGGCAGAGCGGTCGGCTGCGATCGAGCTTGCCGTAGGTCCAGTGCGTGGCGACGATCGACGTGGGCGCCTTGCCCTGCTCGCGCCACTCCTCGAGCGGGTTGAGCGCGTCGAAGACGTTCGGCCCCTCGCCGCCTCCGCAGTGCGCCATCCCCGGCGCGAAGAACAGGCGCACCGAGTCGTCCGCCTGCTTCTGCCCGATCGTCTTCACGACGTTCTCGTAGTAGGCGACCGTCGATTTCGGCGCGACGTTCATGTCGCCCCATCCCTGGTAGATGAGCAGCTTGCCGCCGCGCGCGACGAACGCCTTGATATCCGGCGAGGTCGGGCTGAGATCCAGGCTGTCGATCCGGTGCACGGCGTCGTAGTCGCGGGCGAGATCGAATTTGCGGAAGTCCCACTTCGGATCCTTGAACACGACGTACTTGAACAGGTCGGCGCTGACGGCGAGCGGTTCGGGACCGCCGGCGGGGCCGCCCCAGTTCAACTCGCTGCCCGGCTCGAGCCCCGGGAAGATCAGCTCGCCGGTCTTCGGGTTCTTCACGCCCGCGTAGATCTTGCGCGCGGCCTCGACCTGCGGGGCCGTGAGGCAACCTGCCGGGTCCGAAAGGGTCCGGCCTACGCCACACTGGATGACGCCAGGATCGAAACGGCAACTGAGCGGCTCGCTGATCAAGCCGTCCTTCAGCCCGTCCTGCGCGTCGCAGGCGTCGAGCGCCGCCCGGTGGATGACGGGGTACTTGCTGGCGGGAATCATGCTCGCCGGGTTGTCGAGCGTCGCCTTCGCGTTCATCAGCATCTGCACGCTCTGGTTGACCCGGTTGTAACCCGGCGCGCCCGCGAGGATCGCGTCGAAGTCGGCGGGGAAGCGCTGCATCTCCTGGAACGCCATTCGTCCGCCGCCCGAGCAGCCGTTGAAGTACGACATCCGCGCCGCCATGCCGTAGAAGTTCGTGATGGTCTGCTTGCTCTGGACCGCCGTCTCGTGCACCGCGCGATAGCCGAAGTCTTTCAGCTTCTCCGGGTGGCCCATCGCGAAGCTCGCGTCCGTGCCGGTATGTCCCGCATCCGTTGACGCGGCCGCGTAGCCGCGCTTCAGCGCGTCCGCCAGCGCACCGTACTGGATCGAGCCTGCCCACGCGCCGTTGCCGACCTCCTGGAACCTGCCGTTCCAGCCGCTCAGCGGCATCCAGACCTCGCTCCTGATGTCGGAATCGGAGGACGGCGTCAGCGTCAGCTCGACGCGGCAGAAGGGCGGCAGCCCGGTAACCGCTTTCGGCGCGTCGGCGCCCGCCGCGCCAGATGGCGTGAACTGGCCGCCTGTTACGGCGCGGGCCGCGGTGACCTTCGCGTTGGTCAGCTTGAGCGCGGCAGCCACGCGGTCGCAATCCTTCGCGGCGCGAGTGGCCTGGGTCCGCGAGTCCTGGGCGGTCGCGGCCGCCGGCAGCAATACGAATGAGACGAGGATGACAGCGAGCTTCATGATCAACGCTCCAGATTGCTGGATGATACCGCGTGGGACCCGGTCATGACGTGGAGCGGAGGCCGCCCATTGTTGACCTCGGCGGGAGCTTCGCACTTCGCGCTTCACCGTCGCGGCTTCGGAGCGTTCACCGTGAATGCGGCCGCTGACGTCGCCGTCTCCGTCGCCGCGGATACCGTGACGGGACCGGTCGTTGCCGTCGCCGGCACGATCGCGCGGATGACGTTCGGCGAGATCAGCGAGAACGCGGCG
>DASQAX010000254.1:0-6554 GCA_035635535.1 Vicinamibacterales bacterium
GCGCTGATCGGCCTCGGTCTGCTGCCCGCGGAGAAGCTGCACCAGCTGCGCCGCCTCGGCGGTCTGCCCGGGCACCCGCACGTCGAAACCCCCTACATCCAGGCGAACACCGGTTCGCTCGGCATGGGCATCTCGAAGGCGAAGGGGATGGCGCTCGCCAACAGGCTGGCCGGGACGCTGCGCCGCATCTTCGTGCTCACCGGCGACGGCGAGCTCCAGGAAGGCCAGTTCTGGGAGTCGCTCGGCGGGGCGGCGAACATGAAGCTCGGCGAGATCGTCGCGATCATCGACCACAACAAGATTCAGTCCGACACGTGGGTGCGCAAGGTCAGCGACCTCGGGGACGTCGAGGCGAAGCTGCGCGCGTTCGGTTGGCACGTGAGCCGGTGCGACGGCCACGACGTGGCGGCCATCGAGCGGACGCTGCGATCGCTCGACGCCGTGACCGATCGTCCGAAGGCGATTGTCGCGGACACCATCAAGGGGCGCGGCGTCTCCTTCATGGAGGGGCCGCAGGCGCTGAGGAAAGACGAGGACCTCTACCTGTTCCACTCCGGCGCGCCGCCGGAGCAGCAGTACGTCGACGGCCTGACGCAGCTGCTCGAGACGGCATCGCGCGCGTTTGCGTCGCTCGGCCTGGGCGAGCTGAAGACCGACACACGCACGCGCAACCCCCGCCGCGAGCCGCGCGAGACGCACAACCTCGTGGCTGCCTACGGCAAGGCGCTCGTCCAGCAGGCCGAGCGCCATCCGCACCTGATCGCGCTCGACGCCGACCTGATCAAGGACTGCGGCCTGCTCGAATTCGCCGCGACGTTCCCGGCGCGGTTCGTGGAGTGCGGCATCGCCGAGCAGGACATGGTGTCGATGGCGGGCGGGATGGCGCGCCGCGGCGCGCTGCCGATCGCGCATTCCTTCGCCTGCTTCCTCTCGACGCGGCCCAACGAGCAGATTTACAACCAGTGCAGCGAGTCGTCCAGGGTGATCTACGTCGGCTCCCTCGCGGGCGTGATTCCCGGCGGCCCTGGCCATTCGCACCAGTCGGTGCGCGACATCAGCGCGCTCGGCGCCGTGCCGAACCTGCTGCTGGCCGAGCCGGCGGCGGAAGGCGAGGTCCGCGCGCTCCTCGACTACCTGATCGACGGGACCGCGGAGAGCGCCTACCTGCGCCTGGTGTCCGTCAAGTGGCCGCTGCCGTTCGAGTATCCGTCGAGCGTTCGCGTCGAGGTGGGGAAAGGCTGGGTCGTTCGTCCCGGCAAGGACGCCCTCGTCTTGGGATACGGTCCCTGGATGCTGTCGAACGCGTGGCACGCGGCTGAGGAGATCGAGAAGGCCACCGGCGCGCGCGTCCGCCTCGTCAACCTGCCCTGGCTCAATCGGGTCGACGCCGCGTGGCTGAAGGAGACCATCGGCGGCTGCCGCACGATCGTCACGCTCGACAACCATTACGTGCACGGCGGCCAGGGAGAGATGCTGGCCGCGGCGATAGCCGGGCTCGCCCTCGACCCTGCGCCGCGCGTGTCGCGCATCGGCGTGACGGAGCTGCCCGAGTGTGGCACCAACGACGAAGTGCTCGCGTATCACGGGCTCGACGTGCCCGGCCTCGTGAAGCAGTTCCGGGCCGCGCTCGAGACGGTTCCACAGGTCGCATGACCATCATCTTCTGGGACATCGACGGCACGCTGCTGACGACCGGCAAGGCGGGCGTGCCCGCGTGGGAACAGGCGGTTCGCGAGGTGACTGGACAGGACTTCCAGCTGTCCTCGATCCGGGTGGCCGGGCTGACCGACTTTCAGATTGCCGCGCGCACGTTCGAGCTGCTCGGCGTTCCGCTCGAGGGCGACAGGCTTGCGCGCATGGTGACGCGCTACGAAGACCTGCTGCCGTCCACGCTGCCGCTGAAGCAGGGGCGCGTGCTGCCGAACGTCCGCGAGATCCTCGAATCGCTCCGCGGCCGCGCCGACGTCCGGTCGTACCTCCTGACCGGCAACACGCGCCGCGGGGCGCGCGCGAAGCTGACCCATTACGACCTGTTCACGTACTTCCCCGACGGCGCGTTCGCCGAAGATCAGGGGCTTCGGGCGTCGATCGCGGGCCGCGCGCTCGAGCTCGCGCGGCGAACCGGCCCCATCGACCTCGAACGGGTGTTCGTCATCGGCGACACGCCGCACGACATCGAAGCGGCCAACGTGATCGGCGTCAAGACGATCGCCGTGGCGACCGGCGGATACTCGATCGATGAACTGATGCCGCACCAGCCGTGGCGCGTCTTCGAGCACCTGCCGCCGCCGGCGGAGTTCCTGCAATTGATCGAATTGGGCCGCCTGAAGGCGGCCCCGACGTCCGCGTGAAGCACTTCATCCGGAAGTTCCCGTCGCTCTGGCGGACGACGCGTCTGGCGCGCCGGTGGTATCACGCGCGGCGCGACGCGTATCCCGACTGGACTGCCGCGGTGGAGGCCGACCGCGCGCTCTGGAAGTCCGCGCGCGCCGCGGCCCAGGGCGGGCCGCGCGTGCTGATGGCGACCGCCATCGGCTCCTACGCGCACGCGGTCACGCTCGAGAGCGCGCTCGCCGTCGCGCTGACGTTCCGCGGCGCGGAGGTCCACGCGCTGCTCTGTGACGGTTCGATGACCGCCTGCGCGGAATGCGAGGCGTCGATCTATCCCGACCTGCGGCAGTTCGTCGAGCACGGGCCGTCGCGCGACCTGTGCCGCGATTGCAGCTGGCCGGCCGAGAACGTGTACAAGACGCTCGGCGTGAAGATTCACCGCATGTCGGACTGGCTCACCGCCGAGGATCGCGCCGAAGCCCGGCGCGTCGCCTCGACGATCCCGGTGGCCGGCATCGGCGCGTTCGCCTTCGACGGGTTGAACATCGGCGAGCATGCGCATGCGGGCGCGCTCCGCTTCTTCGCCACTGGTTCGCTGGACGAGGAGCCGCTCGGCGAGCCGATCCTGCGCCGCTACCTCGAGTCGGCGCTGCTCACCGCGTTCGCATCGCGGCGGCTCGTCCGGAACGTCGGCTTCACGTCGGCGGTCTTCACGCACGGCATCTACGTGCCGTGGGGGATCGTCGGCGAGGTCGCGCGCCAGGAGCGCGTTCACGTGTCGAACTGGAACGTCGCGTACCGCAAGCGGCGGTTCATCTTCAGCCACGACGACACGTACCATCACACGCTGCTCGACGAGCCGCGCGAGCACTGGGAGCATCTCGAGCTCACGCCGGCGCAGGACCGCGAGCTGATGCAATACCTCGGCAGCCGGCGCGAGGGGCTGTTCGACTGGATCGTCTTTCACCGCCCCACGAGCCAGGACCCCGGCGAGATCGCCAGGCGCATCGGCCTCGACCCGGACAAGCCGGCGATCGGCCTGCTCACCAACGTGTCGTGGGACGCCCAGCTGCACTATCCGGCGAACGCGTTTCCGAACATGCTCGAGTGGCTGGTGCAGACGTGCGAGTACTTCGCGACCCGTCCCGATCTCCAGCTCCTGATTCGCGTGCACCCGGCGGAAATCAGCGGGTTCCCGCCGTCGCGCCAGCCCATCCTGGCCGAGCTGCGCACGCGCGTGCCGCGCCTGGCGCCGAACATCATCGTCGTGCCGCCGGAGAGCGGGCTGAGCACCTATGCGCTCATGTCGCTCTGCAACGCCGCGATCATCTACGGCACGAAGATGGGCGTGGAGCTGACGAGCGTCGGGCTGCCGGTGATCGTCGCCGGTGAGGCGTGGATCAGGAACAAGGGCATCACGCACGACGCGACCTCGCCCGAGGAATACTTCCGCCTGCTCGCGCAGCTGCCGTTCAGCGAACGGCTCTCGCCCTCGCAGCTCACGCGCGCCCGCCGCTACGCGTATCACTTCTTCTTCAACCGGATGATCCCGCTGCCGTTCATCGAGCCGAAGGCGGGCTACCCGATCTACCGGCTCAAGCTGGAGCGGCTGCAGCAGCTGCTGCCCGGCGCGTCGCACGGCCTCGACACGATCTGCGAGGGCATCCTGGCGAAGGCACCGTTTGTCCTTCGAGATCGGCAGGTCCGGCTGAAGCCAGACCCCGCCAAGGAGCGCGCCGCTAATCTGTCGGCAGCCCATTGATCTATTACCTGCTCGCCTTTGTCCTCTCGCTGGCGGCCTCGGTCGCGCTGTGCGCCTTCGTGCGCCGCATCGCGCCCGTCCTCGGCGCCGTCGTGCCGCCGCGGGCCGACCGCTGGCACGACCAGCCGACGCCGACGATGGGCGGCATCGCGATCGCGATGGGCGCGCTCGTCGGCCTCGGGGCGACCACGGCGCATGTCGGCGCGGGCGTGTTGCCCGCCACGTGGCTGCCCGTCCTGTTCGCGGCGGTCGCGATGTTCGTCGTGGGCGTCGCCGACGACCGCTTCCAGCTGTCGCCGCTCGCCAAGCTCGTCTCGTCGCTCATCATCGGCGCGTTCCTCGTGTTCTCGCTGGCGCAGCGGCCCGACAACGGCCTGCCGTGGACCTACACGGTGGTCGCCACCGTGTGGTTCGCGGGCGTCTGTCACGCGTTCAACCTGCTCGACAACATGGACGGCCTCGCGGCCGGCGTCGCGCTGATCGCCGCCGCGTTTCTCGCGTGGCTGCTGGCGGGCGCGCTCGGCGGTCCGATCCTCCTGCTCCTGGTGGCGCTGTGCGGCGCGCTGCTCGGCTTTCTCTACTGGAACCGTCCGCCCGCGCGGCTCTTCATGGGCGACTGCGGCAGCCTGTTCATCGGGGCGGCCATCGCTGGCGCGTCGCTGGTGCCGGTGCTGAAGGAAACCACCACGTTCCCGTGGACGTCGGTCGTCATCGTGATCATCCTCGTCGCGCCGCTCTTCGACACCGCCTTCGTGCTGGTGCTTCGCCGCCTGGCCGGCCGGAGCGCCACGCGCGGCGGCACCGATCACGTCTCGCACCGCCTGGTGTCGCTCGGCTTCTCCGAGCGGAGCGCCGTCCGCATCCTCTACCTGCTGGGCATCGTGGGTGGGCTGACGGCCTGGGTGCTCGTCGTGGGCGGCGTCGAGCAGATGATCCCGCTGGCCGCGCCGCTCGCCGTGGTGGTGTTCCTGGTCGGCATCTATCTCGCCCGCGTGCCCGCCTACAGCGCGCAGGACTTCAAGGCGCTGCGGCAGTCGCCGTTCGCGCCGCTGCTGAAGGACCTCACGTTCCGGTGGCACGCCGCCGAGGTGATGCTCGACCTCGTGCTGATCGTGGCCTGCTACTACTTCGCCTACCGTCTCCGGTTCGAGGGCGAGACGCTCGATCACTTCCTCCCGTATTTCACCGCGTCGTTGCCGGTCGTGCTCGGCTGCAAGCTGGCCTCACTCTACGGTTCGGGGCTGTATCAGCGGTCGTGGGAGACGTTCAGCCTGCGCGACATCGCGGTGGTGCTGCGCGGCGTGCTGACGGGGTCGGTGCTCTCGGTGCTGGCGGCCGCGTACTTCTACCGCTTCGAGGGGTTCTCGCGCGTCGTCTTCATCATGGACGCGATGCTGCTGACGATCGCGATTGTCGCCACCCGCGCCTCGTTCCGGAGCATGAGCCTGGTGGCCGCCTCGCGCAGCAAGCGGAGTAGCCGCGTGCTCGTCTACGGCGCCGGGGCGTTCGGCCAGCTGATCGTCCGCGAGATGCGCGCGAACCCGCACTGGAGCATGAACCCGGTTGCCTTCATCGACGACGACCCGATGAAGGCGCACAGGTGGATCGTCGGCGTGCCCGTGCGCGGCGCGCTGGGCGAGCTGGAACCGACGATGCGGAAGTACCGGGTGGACGAAGTGATCCTCAGCAGCCCGTCGATCAACGGCAACATCGAGGGCACCATCCGGCAGGTCTGCGCGACGCTCGACTGTCCGGTCCGCAGGCTGAACATGAGCATTACGTAGCTGCGCCCGGTCATGGACCGTCCGCTCCGCATCGGTTTCGATGGCCGCGCCTTCAGTTCTCCCGCGGCTGGCATCCGCCGCTATTCGACGGAGCTGGTTCGCGCGCTCGTCGGGCTCGGCGAGCCGCTCGAGGTCGTCGCGCTCGGCGGCGATCCGGCGCGCGTCCCCCAGGGTCTCGAACGCTTCTCCGAGTCGACGCATCCCCCCACTAACGCCGGCTGGACGCTGATCGGGCTGCCGCGCACGGCCAGCCGCGCGCGCGTCAGCGTCATTCACGCTCCCGCCTACACCGCTCCGTTCTGGGCCGGCGTTCCCGTCGTTCTCACCATTCACGACGTCAGCTACGAAACGCACCCGGAGTGGTATCCGTATCGCCGCGACTGGCTGCGGCGCTACTTCTATCGGCGCAGCGCGCGGGCGGCGGCGCGCGTGCTCACGGTCTCCGCGTTCTCGGCATCCGAGATCGCGGCCGCCTACGGCATCCCGGCGGCGCGCATCACCGTCACGCCGCTCGGCGTGCAGCACGCCACGTTCGGCGCCGGCGATCCGAACGTCGCGCTGGACCTGCCCGCGAACGTCACGGAGCCGTTCCTGCTGCACGTCGGCGACCTCCACGAGCGGCGCAACCTGCCGCTCGTCGTGGACGCGGTGCTCGAGGCGCGGCGGCACTTCGGCGC
>DASQAX010000255.1:0-9920 GCA_035635535.1 Vicinamibacterales bacterium
AGCACCGCGCCCGTCGAGTCCTTGACCACGCCGGCCAGCGCGCTCTGCGCGGTCTGGCCGTACACGAGTACCGGAAAGATCAGCGACGCCACCGCAGCCATGCACACGAACAACCGCCGCGCATTCATAAGGCTCTCCTCGCTAGAATTTGGGGCGATGCTAGCACACCGGAGCGGCTATTTCGCCCGGCTCTTGATGCCTTCTGCCAGCATGGAAATCCGGGTGAGCTTCGTCACGGTGCCCGCGGGCGGACAGCCGCCTGACGTGGCGCGACCTGGCGAACGTGCGGCAGGAATACCTGTTCGGCGGCGCGAGGAACGAACGCGAGGCGTTGCTCAAGACCGCGAACCGGCTGCTTATCGCGGAGCGCGGCCGGGCGGGATCGATCGCCGCGTTCCCGCCGCCCCACAACGGCGCGCTGGTCCAGCCGATCAAGCTGAACGTGCCGCAGACCTCGACGAAATAAACTTCCGTGGGGCGGGTTCGACACGGCCCAGAGACGCCATGGCCGTGGCGACCCGCCGGCACCCGGCGACACCGATTATCATCGGTGATCGGTGCTGATTCTTTCCCTCGACACCACGACGCCGAAGGCGAGCTGCGCGGTCGCGCGCGACGGGGTCGTCATCAACGAGGAGCCAATCGACGCCTCGCGTCAGCTGGCGCTGCAGCTGCCGGGCGCGCTGCGCGACATCCTCGATCTCTCGGCCGTCGCGCTCGAGGAGATCGACGCCTTCACGGTGGCGACCGGGCCCGGGTCGTTCACCGGCCTGCGCATCGGCATCGCGACGATGCAGGGGCTGGCGTTCGGCCAGGGCAAGCCGCTCATCGGCGTGTCGGCGCTGACGGCGCTCCGCGCGGTCGCGTCGCCGGCGTTCCTCGGGTCGCGCATCGCCACCTGGGTGGACGCGTGGCGCGGCGATGTCTACGCCGCGCTGTTCGAGGACGGACGCGAGGTCGGCGAGCCGGTGGTCGCGAGGCCGGCGGACCTGCTGGACGATCTGGCGCGCGGCACGCTGGCGGCCTACACCAACGACATCACGTTCATCGGCGATGGGGCGGAGACGTACAGGGATCTGATCGTCTCGCGGCTCCAGCACGCCGCGCGCATCGCGGACCCCGCCGTCCCGCACCTGGCGGCGGTGATCGCCATGCTGGCCACGATCGAGTACAAGAACGGTCATCGGCCGCCGCCGCACGCGATTCGTCCTTTATATGTACGGCGGTCGGACGCGGAGCTGGCGCGGCTCCGCGGACCGCAGGGGTCCGCGCCACAGGTGAAATGAACGTCGTTCCCGCGTACTGGATCGATCAGCTCGACGGCGAGCGCGACCTCGACGGCGTCCTCGAGGTGGAGCGCGAATCGTTCACGAGCCCCTGGACGCGCGAGATGTACGCGTGGGAGCTGCAGAACCGCGCGGTCTGCCACATCTACATCGTGCGCACGCCGGAGTGCGCCGTTGCAGGCTTTTGCGCATTCTGGCTCGTGTTCGACGAGATTCACATCAACAACATCGCGCTCCGGCCGCAGTATCGCGGACGCGGGTACGGCACGGCGCTGATGCATCACGTGCTCGCCGAGGCGACGCGGCTGGGCGCCCGGCGCGCGACGCTCGAAGTGCGATCGGGGAATACAGGCGCGCGGCAACTGTACGAACGGCTTGGCTTCTACGTTGCAGGAGCGCGGCGCAATTACTATACGAACCCGGTGGAAGACGCGCTCATCCTGTGGCGCGACGAGCCGGGCAGCTGATTTTTTCCGCGGCAGAGCTGACTTTTTTCAACGCCCTCGCCGCGATCGTATGGTAATTTTCGTGTAGCGACCGAATCAACGGGCCTTTCGAGAGAGAAGGAGGGCGGCGTATGAGCGCAGCAGAAGCGCAGGAAGTGAAGAATTTCCTGCTGCAGAGCGACCAGCAATTCCGATCCCTTGCCGAGCAGCACCACCAACTAGACGATCGCCTCCATCAGCTCATCGACAAGCACTACCTCTCAGCCACCGAACAAATCGAAGAAGTCACGCTGAAGAAAAAGAAGCTCGCGCTGAAGGACCAGATGGAATCGATGGTCCGCGAGTACGCGCGCCAGCACGAACACGCCTCCTGAGGTCGCGACCCCGCGTCGGGGCGGGCCCTACTGGGCGGGTCTGAAGACCCGCCCCTACACTGTCATGCGTATCGATCCCGCCGGCTGGCCGTTCATCGGCAGCTCGTTGATTCTCGCGATCGTCGCGCTCTGGTTCATCGGCGCCTCCGGGGCCGCCATCTTCCTCGTCCTCGCCTGTTTCTTCCTGTTCTTCTTCCGCGACCCCGAGCGCACGATTACGAGCGAGGCCGGCGCGGTGCTGTCGCCCGCCGACGGCCGCGTCATGGTCGCGGGCGCGCCGGCCGGGCAGGGCTGTCCTCCCGGCAGCTGGCAGCAAATCAGCATCTTTCTCTCGCCGATGGACGTGCACGTGAACCGTATGCCGGTCGGCGGGCGCGTGACGAAGGTGGAGTATCATCCCGGCCGTTTCCTTCCGGCGTACCGGACCGAAGCGGGCGACCTCAACGAATACACGGAGGTCACCGTCGACCACCACGGCCAGCCGATCGTCGTCCGGCAGATTGTCGGCGTGCTCGCGCGGCGGATCGTCTGCCGCGTCAAGGAAGGCGAGACCGTGCACACCGGCGACCGTTTCGGCGTGATGAAGTTCGGATCGCGGATGGACATCTTCGTTCCCGCGAGCGCCGAGATCGCGGTGAAGGTGAACGACAAGGTCGTCGGCGGCGTAACAGTGATTGCGAGACTGCGATGATCGAGCAGCCCGAGACCAAGGCGTCACGCATCCGGGCATTCAGGCCGGCACGGCGCGTCTCCGACAAGTCCGCGCGCCGCTTCCGCCGCGGCGTCTACCTGCTCCCCAGCATGTTCACGCTCGCGAACATGTTCAGCGGCTACGCATGCATCGTCTACGCGATGCGCGGCGAGCTCGAACGGGCGGCGCCGCTCATCGGCCTGGCGATCATCGTCGACATGCTGGACGGCCGGGTCGCGAGGATGACCGGGAGCACCAGCCAGTTCGGCGTCGAGTTCGACTCGCTGGCCGACGTGATCTCCTTCGGCGTCGCCCCCGCGATCATGGCGTTCCAGTGGGGCCTGCATCCGCTCGGGCGGCTCGGGTGGGCGGCCGGGTTCGTGTTCGTCGCGGGCGCGGCGATTCGCCTCGCGCGCTTCAACATCCAGACGGGGACCGTCGACAAGAAGTACTTCGTCGGCTTGCCGAGCCCCGCGGCCGCGGCGGTCCCTGCCACGACGATCTATTACTATCCTGAAGGGCTTCAGTCGCCGCTCGCGGCGCTGGCGGTGCTCACGCTGGTCATCGTGCCCGGCCTCCTGATGGTCAGCACGTTCCGTTTCTACAGCTTCAAAACAGTGGATCTGCACTCCCGCCGCGCGTATCCGGTGCTCGCGCTGCTCGCTCTCGGCCTGGCGCTGATTGTCGGCTGGCACGAGACCATGCTGGTCGTGATCGCGTATGCCTACATGATGTCGGGGCCGGTGATGTGGGCGTGGTCGCGCCTGCGGCGGCGCCACGAGGAACCCGGGGACCTCACCACGAAGGTCACGACGAGCGGCGGCTGAACTCCCTCAGGTCCGTAACCTCGATCCCCGCGACGGGAAGCGTAATCTCCACCGTCGTCCCTTCTCCGCGGACGCTCGCAATGTCGATCGTCCCTCCGCTCAACTCCACGTTTCTCTTCGCGATCGGCAGCCCAAGTCCCGTGCCGCTCGCCTTGGTCGAGAAATAGGGCTCGAACGCGCGTGCGAGCGCGTCGGCGTCCATGCCGGCGCCCGTATCGGAAATACGGATGCGGACGACGCCCTCGTCGTGAGCGGCCACGATGGTCAGGGTGCCGCGCGAGCCCATCGCATGCAGCGCGTTCTCCACGATGTTGGTCAGCGATCGGGTGACGAGCGTGCGGTCGACATCCACGGGCGGCAGGTGTGACGGCACATCGATGTTGAAGTGAATGTGTCCGGCGAGCGCGGCCCGATACGGGTCGACGATCTCGTGGAGCAGCGCGCCGGGATCGACCGGTGCCCGCTGGACGGTCGGCGACGATGCGAAGCTCGAGAACTCCGACGCGATCTGCCGCAGCAGCTTCACCTGGCCAAGGATCGTCGTCACCGCCTGATCGAGCACCGGGCTCAGCGGCTCGCCGCGGTCGGCGTTCACGCGCCGCAGGTGCTCCGCATTGAGCTGGATCGGGGTCAACGGGTTCTTGATCTCGTGCGCGACCTGCCGCGCCATCTCCGCCCACGCTTCGAGACGATGCGTCCGTTCGACCTCGACGCGCTGCCGCGCGAGATCGCGCGCCATCCGGTTGAAGTCGTCCACGAGCCGTCCGAGCTCGTCCGACGAGGTCGCGACGACGTGCGCGCTCAGCTCGCCGCCGGCGATGCGTCGCGTGGCGCGCGTGAGCCGATTGACCGGATCCGCGATGCGCTCGGCCATCGAGTACCCGATGCCGGCGCCCGCCAGGATGAAGAGCAGCGCGGCCAGCAGCACGCGCCGGTCGAGGGTGTCGATCTGCCCTTCGATCTCCTGCGCGCGCGAGGCGAGCGGCACGGTCAGGGTGTCGTCGATCTGCCGCGCGGTCATCCGGGTGCCGGCGACCAGGAAGGGCTGGGCGCTGCCAATCTGCTCCGTCGTCACCGTCGTGGCCTCGTTGCGCAGCTGCAGCGCGACGTACACGTCCGCGGGCGTGCGGACCGGCAGCACGCCCGACGCGAACAGGTTGCGTTCGCTCGTCGCCAGCAGCCGCGGGCCGGTGAAGATGTTGACGTCCTGGTCGATCAGCCGGCTGACCCACACCATCAGGTTGTCGTCGATGCGGACGCCCTGCTGAGCGGCGCGCGGCGCGACGAGATCCTCGACGACGCGCTGGGCGGTGGAGGCGGTGCGGACGGCTTCCTGTTCGACGTTCGCGCGCATCTGCCCCGCGACGTAGTTGCTCGTGACGAGCGCGAGCGCGACCACCGGCACGACGGCCGCCGCGACGAAGGCCAGGAACAGCTTCCGGTAGAAGCTCGCGCGGATCTCGCGCAGCAGCGCGCGCGCGCTCGTCGTCCGGCGCGCGACGGTGCTGAACAGCGCGGCCACCAGGATCAGCGCCAGGAACGTGACCGCGCCGATCACGGTCAGCTCGGCGAGGTTCATCATGTGGCCGAGCAGCGTGACGACGGGAAAGCCCAGGGCGTAGATGCCGCCCCGATCGCTCAACAGGTAGACGTCGTACGGCTGATCGTCGCGGTACAGGCGTGCCCAGACCGGCGCGCGCGACGCGGCGAGTCTTCCGAACGCGGCGTCGGCCATCTGCCATGCGGTCTCGGCGGAGCTGTAGAGCGGCGTGCGGCTCCAGCCGTACACGGCGAACTCGATGTCGCCGCCCGAGACGCCCTCCGCCCGCGACGGTTCGGCCGGGCGCAGCAGCTCGACGTACGGGCTCTTCGACGCGATGAACGGCAGGTTCGCGTAGTCGAGCATCGCGTGCACCACGATCGAGCCAACCACGTGCGAGCTGCCGCCCGGGTCGTTGACGCACACCGCGCGGCTCGCGCTCAGGACGCGGCGCTCGGCCGCGAAGAACGGCGAGACCTCCTCGAAGATGTCCCACGTGCAGACTTGCTCTTCCGACGTCGGCACCGCGTTGAGATCGTCCGGCAGGTTGAACGCGAACCGGCTGACGAGCCGTCCATCGGGGCCGAACAGCTCCACCGACGACGTGATCGGGTACATCGCGAGGCCGGTGAGGCGCCACACCTGGAACGCGCGATCGGTCACCGCCTCCGAGCCAGCCGGGCCCGGTGGCACCGACACGAGATCGGCGAGTCCGGGGAACATGTCGATCTGCTGCAGGCTTTGCTGCATCAGCGACTGAATCGTCTGGCGCTGGTTGAGCGCCTGCGGACCGTAGCGGGTTTCAACCAGCTGCATCTTGGCGCGGTGCGCGAGCGCGAAGACGTCCGCGTAGAACGCCAGCGCCGGGAGGATGAGGCCGATCGAGAGCAGCGTGAGACGGAACGCCTGCGACCCCTGGCGGTATCGTCCCTTCAACCGTGTCGCGGAGCTCGCGACGAACAGCGCGAGCGCCAGCGCGAAGACGAGCGGGCGATAGACGGGGCCAGAACCCGGCTGCGCCGTCACGAGCAGATACGGCAGCGACCAGCACGCAATCACGCCCAGACGCAGGCCCCGGCCGCTGCGCGCGATCGACCAGGGGACATACGCGGCCCGGAAGACGAGCACCATCGCCGCGAGCGCGGTCGCATCCCAGATGACGATCGCCACCTGCAGGGCCGTCAGCGCGACGTTCCAGGGATGCAGCGAGAAGTGGAGCAGGTCGAGCGTCGTGTTGGCGATCGTGTCGGCGAGCAGCGCGTGCTGCGCCACGAGGATGACGGCGGCCACCACGCCGGCCGCCAGCTGCGCGACGAAAAAGGCCGCCAGCGCCGCCGGGGAACGGACCGCGATCCGCGCATGGCGGCGGTAGAAGCGCCACGCCTCGAACGCGAAGAACGCCAGCGCGACCAGCCCCGCGGCGGTGGCCGCGGTGATGAGGTAATCGAACGGCGACGCGAGGAACGGCCGCAGCAGCGCCGATGCGTACGCCGCTGCCGACACGATCTCGGCATCCGACCAGTCCGCCGGCGAGGCGAGCCGGAAGAGAAAGCGTCCTGCGAGGATGGCCGCGGCGGCGGCCGCAGCGGCGGCGATATACCGGGACCCGGGATCCGGGAGCCGGGATCCGACGGACATCTTCGAGTCGCGAACATCGCGCCAATCCAGCAGCGGCCCGCACAGCAGGAGCACGAACACGGCCGCGGTCATCTCCGCCACCGACGCCGTGACCTGCCGCCAGCGGGCGCGCGCCTGCGTCAAATCGGACGGCGTCACCACCGCGGTGACGAGATGCCGCCCGTTCGGGCCGGTGATGTCGATGCGGTCGGGATCCGGCGTCAGGCGGATGTCTTCGAACGCGAGCTCGAGCGACACGGGCACGAGCTCGCCGGGAAACTGGAACAGGTCCGCGCGCGAGACCGCCGCCCCCGAGGACGGGGGCGGCCGAATCGACTGTTCCGCGGCGATCGTGCCGACGCGAGTGCCCGCGCCGTCGTTGACCGGCATCGCGTAGACCAGGCGCAGGCCGAGCGCGCCCTGCGCGATGAACCACGCTTCGTCGCCTTCCAGGCGGTCTCTCGGCAGCTCCGACGGGCGTCCGGCCCACGCGAGCGGCCGGCTGCCCGGTGCGTAGGCGGTGACCGCCAGCTCGACGTCGCTGGTGCGGGCGATGGCCGCGGCCTGCGCCGCGTCGAACAGCCTCCGCGCGGCGTCCTCGTCCTCGCGGCTGGCCGCCACCACCGCGTCCGCGTCGGCGACGTCGCGCGCGACCGTCTGCAGGCCCCGCGACATCACGTCGAACGCCCCGCGGACGTCGCGTTCGATGCGCGCGCGGATGGCGGCGTCATCCGCCCCGAGGAGCGCGCGCTCGGCGATGCGGCCGCCGGCCACCACCGCGAGCACGCAGACCGCGCCGGTCAGCGCAATCCGGAGCACGCGGCGGAGCGGCGAGTCCACATTGATGATTTAACATGAAGTGACCCCGTGCACACCGAGCCATTGCTTAAACCGGTCCTCAAGCGCGGCGCGCTCGTCGCGGCGGCGAACTGGCAGGTCACGCTCATCCAGGCGACGGCGGACTCGCTGTTCAAGCTGCTGATCGCGACGCCGGTGATTGGCGGCCTGTTCCTGGTGGGACTGGTGATCGGCGCGACGCCCGAGGACCTGCTCGACCTCGAGTGGCGCGAGATGGCGGCCACCATCATCACCTCGCTGCTCTCGCACCCGGTGGTCCTGGTGGCGTTTCTCGCGTCGCTCGGCGTGGTGGTCGTCGGCGGTTCGCTCTTCATCTTCCTGGTGAAGGCGGGCGCGGTGGCGGTGCTCGTGCAGGGCGAGCGCGACGCCGGCACGATCGAGCATCCGCCGCTGCACCTCGACCTCCTCGCGAAGGCGTCGAAGTTTTCGGCGGAGCTGTTCATCGAGTCGGCACGATCGCTCTTTCCCAGGTACGCGCGCCTCGGATTCATGCTGATGGCGATCTACGTGCTGTCGAGCGGCCTGTACCTGGTGGCCGCCTACGAGTCGGGCTTCCGTGGCGCTCTCGGCGGGCTGCTGACGTTCACGATGACCCTTGGCTTCGTCTGCTGGATCACGATCGTGAACCTCTTCTACCTGCTGATGCAGATCGTGATCGCCGCGGAGGATTGCGGCGTCGCGAAGGCCTGGCGGCACATGGGCGCCTTCGTCCGCCAGCAGCGGCGCGGGGTCAGCCTCGTCTTCGGCGTCGTCCTGGCGCTGGTCGTTGCGGCCACCGGCGTCTCGCTGCTCGCCACCGCGGCGCTCGGCCTCATCGCGTTCGTGCCGTTCGTCGGCCTTGCCGTGCTGCCGCTGCAACTGCTCGCCTGGGTGTTCCGCGGCGTGGTGTTCCAGTTCCTGGGCCTGACGTCGATCGGCGCGTACCTGCGGCTGTATCGAGGCCACGTGGCCGAGAGCCGCCAGCAGGCGGCCCCCACGTACGTCGGGGCCGGCTTCAGCCAGCCCACGGTCAATTCATGACCGCCTACGACGCATTCCTCTCGCCGCTCGGCCGCAACCTCCATGAGTCGGTCCTGCGGCGGATGGGGCAGGTCATCGCCTCGCGTGGCGGCGATTTAATCTCGTTTGCCGCGGGCTATCCGGACCCCACGGGCTTTCCGTGGGACGATTTCCGGGCCATCGCCGCCGAGCTGCTGTCGGGCGCGGACGGCTCGGTGCTGCAGTACGGCCCGACGCGCGGCTATCGCCCGCTGCTCGAATCGATCCTGGGCGTGCTCGACGCACGCGGCATCGAGGCCGATCTGAGCCAGGTGATGACGACGAGCGGATCGCAGCAGGGGCTCGATCTGACGGCGCGCGTCCTGATTGCGCCCGGCGACGTCGTGCTCGTCGAGGTGCCGACCTACACGGGCGCGATCGCGGCGTTCCGCAACGCACAGTGCCGCCTCGTCGGGGTGCGGCAGGAGGCCGACGGCATCGACGTCGAGGAGCTCGACGTCGTGTGCCTGCGCGAGCGGGCGGCAGGCTCGCGCGTCAACCTGTTGTACCTCGTGCCGAATTTCCAGAATCCCGCGGGCATCCTCCTCAGTCGTGCGAAACGCGCGCGCCTGCTGGAGTGGGCGGAGCGGCGCAACGTCCTGATCGTCGAGGACGACCCGTACGGAGACCTGTACTTCGAGGATGTCGCGCGCGCGGACGACACGCGGCCGCTGAAGGCCGACGACCGCGACGGCCGGGTGATCTACCTGAGCACGTTCTCCAAGACGCTCGCGCCCGGCTTCCGCGTCGCCTGGGTCGCCGCGCCGGCGCCCATCGTCGAACGGTTCGACACCGCCAAGCAGTCGATGGATCTGATGTGCGGCATCCTCGATCAGCGTGTCGTCCAGGAATCGATCGTGCGCGGCGTGCTCGCCCGGCAGGCGGCGCCGCTGCGCGCGCTGTATCGGACGCGCCGCGACATCATGGAGCAGACGCTGCGCGAGCAGTTCGGCGATCGCCTGACCTGGAATCAGCCCAGGGGCGGGTTCTTCCTCTGGGCGAAGCTGCCGGATGGCTACGACTGCGAGGCGCTGCTCGCGAAGGCGCTGGAGCAGGGGGTGATCTTCGTCATCGGGAGCGCGTTCTGCGTGGACGGCAGCGGCCACGACCGCGTTCGACTGTCGTTCTCATGGCCGACGCCGGAGAACATTCGTGAAGGCGCGCGCCGTCTCTCGGCGGCCATGTCGCCCACGCCTGTGGGGCGAGCCTTGTAAGGCTCGCCTACGTGATACGCGGTCGTAAT
>DASQAX010000256.1:0-8682 GCA_035635535.1 Vicinamibacterales bacterium
TTGAAGACGGGAACGAAGACGAGCGTGACGCGCGCCAGCGCGCCGCCGGCAGCCGTGCCCTCGAGGATCTGTCTCAGTGCGAGGAAGCCGGCGTCCTTGCCGTCGATCTCTCCCGCATGAATGCCGCCCTGCATCAGCACCACGGGGCGCCCGCGCTCGCGCGCCGCGGCCGGGTCGATCACGCCGTCACTCGATGCGACGAGCGCAAGCAGCGGCCGGTTTTCCGGCGAACGTCCGAACTCGACGCAGCGGACCTGCGCGGGCCATGCCCGCTGGAACGCGGCGCAGAGCGCCTCGACCTCCTCGTAGCGTCCCGTTCGCGCAAATCCGGACTGCTCGGCCACCGTGACGAGGGTGGGAGCGGGCGTCGGAGTCCGGCCGCACGCCGGCACGACCAGGGCCGCCAGCAGCGCTGCTCGAAGTGGAGTGAGGGTCTTCATTGGCATAGGCTGAATGAGTGAATATGACCACACAACCCGATAGCACGCGACGTCCGTTTGTCATCGAAGAAGCGATCGCGATCCTGTCGCGAACGCCGTCAACGCTCGACGCGGTCGTGCGCGGCCTTCCTGACGGGTGGGTCGCGGCAAACGAAGGTGGCGACACCTGGAGCCCGTTCGACGTCATCGGGCACCTGATTCACGGTGAACGGACCGACTGGATCCCGCGTGCCCGCCTCATCCTCGACCACGGCGAGGCGAAGCCATTCGAGAAGTTCGATCGCCTCGCGCAGTTTGTGGAATCGAAAGGACGCACGCTCCCGAGCCTGCTCGACGAGTTCGCGGCGCTGCGCCGGGAAAACCTGCGAGCGCTCGAATCGCTGCATCTGAGCGCCGACGACCTCGACCGTCGCGGGCGTCATCCGGCGCTTGGCACCGTCACGCTGCGTCAGCTTCTCGCCACGTGGGTAGCACACGATCTCGATCACGTGATGCAGGTGTCGCGCGTGCTCGCGCGGCAGTACTCGGACGAAGTCGGACCGTGGCGGGCCTACCTGCGCATCATCAGTGGCAACCAGGGTTGATAGAGGTAGGCGGACCTGAAGGTCCGCCTCTACGATTGGAACTTCGCGGAGGCGGAGAGGTCCGCCTCTACGATCGGAAAGCCGTGACATCATGACGCCATGCGCGGCGTCGCAGTGCTCGCGGTCGCATTGCTGGCCGGTGTCGACAACCTCGAAACAAAAGCGTGCAGCTCGCAGAACTCGGCGCCGACCTCCTCCCAGGTCTTCTCCACGGACGATGGCGTCCGCTTCCGCGTCGAGGTGGTCGCCAAGGGGCTGGAGATACCGTGGTCCCTCGTATTCATGCCCGACGGCCGGCTGCTCGTGCCCGAACGGCACGGCCGCGTGCGCGTCATCGATACCGCGCGCGGCACGGCCGAGATCGCCTTGACGATCGACGATGTCTTTACGGATGGCGAAGCGGGCCTGCTCGGCCTCGCGCTCGATCCCGCGTTCACGTCGAACAGGCTCGTGTTTCTCTACTACACGGCCCGCACGTCCGGCGGCGGCGCCGCCAACCGTGTCGTGCGCTATCGGGAGTCGGGCGGGAGGCTCGGCGAGGCGGTGGTGCTCCTCGACGACATCCCCGCGAACACCATTCACGATGGTGGCAGGCTCCGCTTCGGACCTGACGGCCTGCTCTACATCACGACGGGCGATGCGGCGAACGAGGAGCTCGCGCAGGACATCGCGTCGTACGCCGGAAAGATTCTTCGCCTCAACGCCGACGGCACGACCCCGCGCGGCAATCCCTTCGGCTCACCCGTCTACTCGTACGGGCATCGGAACCCGCAGGGGCTCGACTGGCATCCAGCGACCGGCGATTTGTGGGCGGCGGAGCACGGTGCAACCGGCAACGACGAGATCAACGTCGTGGATGGTGGAGCGAACTACGGATGGCCGCGAATTCAGGGCAATCAGACGCTGCCAGCGATGCGTGCTCCGATCACGTTCTACAGCCCCGCGGTTGCGCCAAGCGGGGCATCCTTCTACCGCGGCCAGCGGTTCCCCCAGTTCGCGAACAACCTTTTCGTCGCCACGCTGCGAGGCACGCTGCTGCTGCGGCTTCGAATCGATCCGTCCGCGCGCCGGCTGATTGGACAGGAGCGTCTGCTCGAAGGACAGTTCGGACGCATCCGCGACGTCGTCACCGGGCCCGATGGCTACGTGTACTTCTGCACGAACAATCGCGACGGCCGGGGCGACCCGACCTCGGACGACGATCGCATCGCGCGTCTCGTGCCCGCGTCCTGACGGCGCTGACTATCACGACGGGCAGTACCCGGGCGCGGGCTGCCAGCTCTCGATGTCGATGTAGTTCACGCTGCCGACGGTGGGTGACGGCCGCCCGACGCTCACGCCTCCGCTGCCCGGTGTGACCCGCACACCACCTCCGACCGGGATGCCGGTCTCGTTGGACTGCCCCTTCTTCATCAGGCCGGTGACCTGGATCATCTCGCCCTCGTGGGCCTTGATCTCGGCCAGCAGCTTCTTCGGCGCGTTCATGCGGAGACGCGCGCCTTCGGGGATGTCCGCGCGTCCGAGCTGGTCTTCGGTGCGGGCCGCCGCGGTGAACACCGCGCCCTTCGTGCACCCGGGAACGGTGACGCGCATCGAGTCCTTCGGGACCTTCTTCGTTTCCTGTGCGAGGAGCGGGAGGCTCGAAACGACGAGTGCCAGGACAAGCGGCGTGACGATTCTCATTGCGACCTCCCCCTCATTGTAAAATTTCCCCGTTTCCCGTGGATCCCTCTTCCCTGCCGAGCCCACTCCTGGCCATGCGCGGCGTGTCGAAGCAGTTTGGCGGCACGCAGGCGCTCGTCGATGCAGGTATAGACGTCGGCGCGGGCGAAATCGTCGCGCTGCTCGGCGAGAACGGCGCCGGCAAGTCCACGCTCATCAAGATACTCGCGGGCGTTTATCCGCTCGACGCGGGCACGATCAGCTACCGCGGCCGTGACGCGGCCGGCGCCGCCGCCTTGCGCCGGCTGCCGATTGCCTTCATCCACCAGGACCTGGGGCTGATCGAGTGGATGACGGTGGCCGAGAACATCTCGCTGATGCTCGGCTTTCCTTGCCGGCTCGGGCTGATCGACTGGAACGCGACGCGCACCCGCGCCGAGCGGGCGCTCGAGGCGCTTGGCGCCGGCATCGATCCCGACGTCCGCGTCCACGGCCTGACGCGCACGGAGAAGTCGCTCGTCGCCATCGCACGCGCGCTCGCCGCCGACGCCGAAGTGCTCGTGCTCGACGAACCGACCGCCAGCCTTCCCGCCGACGAGGTGACGCGGCTCTTCACGGCGCTCCGGCGGCTGCGCGCGCGCGGCGTCGGGATGATCTACGTCTCCCACCGGCTGGACGAGGTGTTCGAGATCGCCGATCGCATGGTGATCCTGCGCGACGGCCGGGTGGTGTGCGAGCGCCCGGTGCGCGACACGACCCCCGAACAGTGCATCCTCCTGATCGTCGGGCGCGAGCCGTCGCAGGTGTTCCGCAGGCCCGCGCGGCACGAGGGATCGGCGCGCCTGGTCTTCGATCGCGTCACGACCGATTGCGCAGGCCCGCTCGACTGCCGCATGCGGGCCGGCGAGGTCGTCGGCCTCGTCGGGCTGCGCGGCGCGGGACAGGAGAGCATGGGCCGCGCGCTCTTCGGCCTCTCGCCGATCGGCGGCGGCCGCATCCTGCTCGACGGCGAGGCCGTCGCGCCCTCGTCGCCGCGCGACGCAATCGCACGCGGGATCAACCTGGTCTGCGCGGATCGCATGGCGGAATCGATCGTTCCCGGCCTCTCGATCCGCGAGAACCTGTTCCTGAACCCGGTCGCGGCGGGCCGCACCCTCACCTCGTACCTCGATCCCTCGGACGAGTCGCAGGCGGCGTGCGCGCTTGGTGAACGCATCGGGCTGAAGCCGAACGACCCGTCGATCCCGATCGACTGGCTGTCGGGCGGCAACCAGCAGAAGGTCGTCGTCGGCCGGTGGCTGAACCTGGAGGGGAGAATCTACGTGTTCGAGGATCCGACCGCGGGGGTGGACGTCGGCGCGAAGGCGGAAATCTACCGGCTGTTCGACGTCGCGCTCGAACGGGGCGCCACGATCCTGATCGTCTCCACCGACTTCGAAGAGGTCGCCAAGGTCTGCCACCGCGCGCTCGTCTTCGATCGCGGGCAGGTGGTGGCGGAATTCAGCGGCGACGACCTGTGCGTCGAGAACCTGCTCGCCGCCGCGTCGGCGACCGTCCAGAAGGTCCGCCTGAAGGCAGAGCCCACGAGCGATGCAATCACTGAAATCTAGCGCGCTCGAGCCAACGCGCCCGGAGCTGGCCGGGCTCAGCCGCGGACAGATCATCGTGCGCCTGCTGCCGATCTACGGCCTGCCGATCCTCACCGTCGTGCTGATCGCGTTCTTCTCGCTCCTGCTGCCCGCGTCGTTTCCGACGGCCATCAACGCGCGATCGATCCTCAGCGACAAGGCGATCATCGCGCTCCTCTCGCTCGCCGCGATGGTGCCGATGATGGCCGGCCGCATCGACCTCACGGTCGGCTTCGGCATCGTGATGTGGCACATCCTCGCCATCAGCCTGCAGGTGAAATACGGCATCCCGTGGCCGGTCGCCTGCCTCGCCGTCATCGCGTGCGCCGGCATCGCGGGGCTGATCAACGGGATGCTGGTCGAGGTCGCGCAGATCGATTCGTTCATCGCCACGCTCGGGACCGGCACCATCCTCTACGCGCTGGCGCTCTGGCACACCGAGGGGCGCCAGGTCATCGGCGTGCTCGCCGAGGGGTTCGTCGACATCAACGGGATATCGGTCTTCGGCATTCCCATACCGGCGATCTACGCGATGGTGCTTGCGCTGGCGCTCTGGGTGATCACCGAGCGGATGCCGCTCGGCCGCCATCTCTACGCGATCGGCGCCAACGAGAAGGCCGCCGCGCTCAACGGCATCCCCGTCCGCGCGTACGTCATCGGCGTGTTCGTCGCGTCCGGGGTCCTCGTCGGCTTCACCGGCTGCGTGCTCGCCAGCAAGCTGCAGATCGGGCAGGCGAACGTCGGCCTCGACTACCTGCTGCCGGCGCTCGTCGGCACGTTCCTCGGCTCGACGACCATCCGCCCCGGCCGCGTCAACGTGTGGGGCACAATCGTCGGCGTGCTGATCCTCGCGGTCGGCATCTCAGGCATCCAGCAGCTCGGCGGCGCGTTCTTCGTCGAGCCGCTGTTCAACGGCGTCACGCTGCTCGTGTCGATCGCGCTCGCGGGGTTTGCCCAGCGGCGGCGATCGGCGACGACCCGCAAGCCGCCCGTAGAGGTTCCTCATGGCGTGTAGTCGATCGATTCGGGCGGCGGCGCTGCTCGCATTCCTCGCGGCCGGGTGCGGCGGTGGCACGAGCAACACCACGAGCACGAGCTCCACAGCGCCGGCCAGCGGCACGACGGACGCGGCGTACCTGCAGATGGCGAAGGACTACGTGGCGACGGTGACCGCGCCCGGCACGCCGTGGACGGGACCGACGACAGGTCCGGCGGCGCAGGGGAAGAAGCTGATCGTGTACGTGTCGTCCGACCAGCGGAACGGCGGGCCGCAAGGCGCCGGTGACGGCGCGCAGGATGCGGCGAACGTCATCGGCTGGGACTTCCGCATCCTCGACGGCCAGGGCTCGGTGCAGGGCCGTACGACCGCGCTCAACCAGGCGATTGCGCTCAAGCCGGCCGGCATCATCCTCGGCAACGTCGATACGTCCGAACAGGCGCCGGTGATCCGGAGAGCCGCGATGCTCGGCATCAAGATGGTCGGGTGGCACATCGGGCCGACTCCCGGTCCGGTGACCGACCCACCGGTGTTCACCAACGTCACCACCGACCCGCGCGAGGTCGCGAAGGCCGCCGCGCTCTACGCGGTCGTCGATTCCAACGGCACCGCGAACGTGATCCACTTCAAGGACAGCATCACGACGATCTCCACCGCGAAGACGAATGCCTCCGAGGAGGTGATCAAGGGGTGCGCCGGGTGCAGGGTGCTCGAGACCGAGGACACGCCGATGGGCGACCTGGCCAACCGCATGGCGAGCCTGACGACCTCGCTGCTGACGAAGTACGGCTCGCAGTGGACCTACGCGATTGCCGTCAACGACCTCTACTTCGACTTCTCGGCGCCGTCCCTGCAGTCGGCCGGCGTCGATCCCGTAAGCGGCTATCCGCGGCAGATCTCATCGGGCGATGGATCGGTTACCGCGTTTCAGCGGATCCGCCAGAAGCGCTATCAGATCGGCACGGTCGCGGAGCCGCTGCACCTGCAGGGATGGATGTGCATCGATGAACTGAACCGGGCGTTTGCGGGGCAGCCGCCGAGCGGGTTCGTCCCGCCGCCGCACCTGTTCATCGCATCGAACCTGGGTCGCGACGGCGGACCGAACAACGTCTACGAGCCGGAGAACGGCTACAAGGACGTCTACAAGAAGATCTGGGGCAAGTAACTAAAACGTCACACCCGCGCCAATCTGGAGCGAGTGCCCCTCGACGGTGGCCTCGTTCGAGAACTCCTTGAAGTACTTCACGTTCACCGAGACCTTCCGTTCGGGGAGCACGATGCCAGCGGACGCCCCGAGCGCGTTCACCTTGTAACGCACGTTGTCGGCAATCGCGAGGGACCGGCTCGAATCGCTCGTCTGATATTGACCGTACCCGATGAGCCCGACTTGCAGCAGCGTGTGCTTGTCGTGCGTGAGCGGCAGCATCTGCGTGAGCGAATAGTCGATGTCGAACGTCTGCCCGGGGTGCACGTCCGTCTCTTTCTGCGTCGTGTGGAATTCGTACACCTCGTACGCCGAGACGGCGGTCCCCTTGCTCGCCGTGAGGTACGCGGTCTGGCCGGCTGTCAGCAGGTTGCCCCAGTAGCCGCCGCCGGTGTTGTCGGTCCCTCCCGGATGGAACCGGCCGGTCGGCGCCATGAAGCCGTACCCCGCCTGGAGATCCGCGCGGGACTTCTTCCAGCCGAGCGTGAACGGAGAGAAGTACGAGTCGGCGAAGCCCGAGCCGCCGGCCAGCGCGCCGAACCTGACCGTCGTGAGCGACGTGTTGGCCACGGGAAGATCCGCCAGGGCCGCATACGTCCCACCGAGGATCGTCGTCTTGCTGACCCACAGGAAGATGTTCTGGTCCACGAGGACCGACGTCTTGCCGTTGAACGGCAGGCGGCCTCCGTCGGGTGTCTTCGCCTCGTCAAAGGAGTACGGCTGGAAGAGGGCTTGATACGACAGGCCCGCGCCCGGCAGGACGCCCGAGTTGGTCGCGTTCATCCCCGGCGTGTACAGCCCCCTGATCTGCGCGCGTGCCGGTGAGACCGACGTGATGAGACAGGCCGACGACACGGCCACGATGATTCCGATACGGCCAAGCGTGATGGTCATGTGATCCTCTGCCTCAGTTGCCCGTCGTCGCCACGGCGGCGCCGGGGTACTTCTCGAACATCTTGTCGAGCGCCTTGTTCATCTTGTCCGTGTTCTTCGTCGGCTTGTCGCTGGCGGTCGCGGTCGCGACGCCGCGCCACACCATCTTCTTGGTCTTCGCGTCGTACAGATCGACGATCATTGTGCCTTCCACGAAGGTCTCGACGGTCGCGCCGCCGAAGCCGCCGCCGAAGCCCCATGGGCCGTAGCCGAATCCATTGGCGATCAGTTCCTGCTTTTCCTTCGTCGTCACGTGCGTTGCGACGATCACGTCCGGGGCCGTGGTGTTCATCGCAAGGCCCTCTCCGGCCAGCCTGGCGTCAACCGCCGCATGCAAGCGCTGTTCGCTGAGCGCGTTGGGCGCCGGTGTTCCCGCGGTCCATGCGTACGTCTTGTAGGTGGCAAACGGCGCCGCCGGATCCGAGTCGATGTTCACTTTCTGCGCGTGAACGATGGCGGTGGTCATCAGCACGGCGACTACCGCGGCAATTGTGTTTTTCATGCACGCCTCCATGAGGGGGCGCACGGAGCAAGGCACTTGCCGTCCACCGAGTGCGATGAATTGCGCGATCGTTCGTCCGCGGTCACGATGGGCGGTGACGTGACGACGGGACCCTGGTGAGGGTGACGCGGAAACGCGCGGTCGCGGCCCCGGCCGCTTTCTTGCGTGATGCGGCTGCCGCGAGGTGTCCATCCGCACGTCTCCAGCGATCGTCGTGGTGGCCATATGCCTGCTCGGATCGACGGCCTCGGCGCAATCACCGCCGACGGTCGAGGAGCTGCTGCGCCTGATCGATGCGCAGCAGACGCTGATCGACGAACAGGGTCGTCGTCTCGACGCGCTCGAGAAACAGCTCCACGATCTCCGTAGCGATCAGGTCGCGGCGACAGCCACGGACGGCCAGCGGCCGCCGGTGACCGATACCGACGAGCGCGGGCAGCAGCCGGAGGCGCCGGCTGATGTCGTGGCAGGCGACTTCCCCGGCTCCTTCAGGATTCCCGGCAGCGACGCGGCGTTCAAGCTTGGCGGGCTGGTTCGCGTGAACTGGGTGACCACGCTGAAGCCGCTGCTCGTGGACGATCGTTTCATCACGGCGGACATCCCTGTGGACGTGGCCAACGCGCCCGTCGGCGGGCGCGTGGACGTGATGGCGATTCCCAGCCGCTTCAACCTCGATCTCCGCACGCCCACGGGCGTTGGTTACGTTCGCGCCTACCTCGAAGCCGACTTTGC